>JAVETB010000029.1:0-30337 GCA_034006265.1 Syntrophus sp. (in: bacteria)
CCCCAGTTCGGAACGGATGATGCCGCAGAGGCCATCAAAAGATTTACGCATGTCGCAGCGGCCCCGGTACAGATAGATACGGGTCGCCGCTGTCAGACCGAACATGGGGAGATACTCCGAAGTGTTTTGACAACGGCGCGGAGGGTAAAGGGATCGAAGCCCCGATCCACCTCGATCATGAGTTTATTCCCTGGACAAATGCGGATACCTGAGCGGATCTCGACGACTCTGCCGGGGATCAACTCTAGAAAACCGGTGCAATGTTGTTGATCCCTGAGCCTGCGTCGCCAGGCATGGAACTGGTGACGATTGATTTGTTTTTCCTGGCAAAAGGTGGTGATATTCATACCGCTTGTTGCCTGGTCCTCGATGATGGTGTGCCAATATACTCGTCTTTCCTCTTTGGTCGTCACAGTTTGCCTCTCAATAAAGAATTTCGTTCTTCTTTGTGGGAAGCTATAGCTCAGGGAATGACGGATGTGAAGATGGGTACATCAGACGCTTACGTTGCATTATCATTTCCTTTGATGTTCGCAACAAGGCGCACATCTGTCTTCTGAACTCAATCGCCTCCTTGGTCCGTAACCCGTGTCTGTATCGGCCGTGTTGCGCACCTTTCAATGATTTTCCGCCATGAAAGCGACAGCGCCCGTTTTCCATTGCCGTCTGTTTGCACGGCTTTCCATTTCTGGTACGGGCTCCGCAAAGTTTTCGGTGCTCCATGGGGTAATGACTCATTTTCCCCCACCCCCCTTTTCGACATTTCCTACAATCGCCTGGCCGCCTTGATGAACATGGACATGCTCGACAGTAACCTTCTGGCCGCCTTTGCCGCGCAACTTTTGTAAAGCCTCGATTTGGCTAACAAATGTTCGCTGAAACTTTGTGGCAAAATGCATGTACATTTCCCGTCCTTTGGTAGACTGGTTTTCCTGAAAGGCCAACATCATACACCGTGTTACAGCATTATTGACCTGTATCATTTGGGCAATCAACATGGTTTCGAGATAGCTTTGCGGTTGCAAACTGGCAAATTGTTGTAATGTCTGTTTAAGTGCGATATCTGGGACTATAGATAAAAGCCCAGTCGTCGCTGTTGTCGAAATTGCCATTCCCGCCAATTCCCGATGGTCGGTTTTAAGTAGGGAACAAATCTTTTCCCAAGAAACAGCGGTGTCTTCATCGCCGATCAAACCCGACGTCGTCGGTGTGTTTTCCTTGAACGCTGGTAATGATTCCTCTGCCCGTTTATGCCGTTCGTTGAAAGCATCAAAAAGCTGTTTTTCTGATTCAGTTAACGGCCTGGTGAGCGCCTTGGTTTTCGGTGTCTTCTCTTTTGTTCCTTTGCGCTTCCCTCTTGATTTTTGTTGTTCCATTTTCCAAGCCTCCTTTATGCTGCATTCTCATAAACCCACTGCCTTGCCTTTGCACTGGCCATTAAAACGGTCCTCGTGCTGCCATCGGGTCAAATCGTGAGTATTCTCCGTGGAAATAAAGCAGGCATTCTCCACCGGCATTGTACCTTGACGCCTCGATCCTGACGGAAGTCTCCGGCTTGTAAGCTTCCGTTGCAAGTTCTCCTGATCCATCTCCGCGATTACTCATCCTGTGCAATATGATCAAGTGGTCACAGTCGCTAAAGATTGAGGATGAATCCTTCAAGTCCATTGCTGTCATGATGCTATCAGCCTGAATCTTTCGCGGTTGCGCAATTAGGATAATCGAAACTTCAAGCTCTTCTGCCAGGAACTTGAACGCCTGGACTGCCAAACCGATTTCCTGAACCTGATTGCTGACTGACCGGCAAAGGAAGTGAAGGTGATCGAATGCCAAAAGCTTTAAACCATAGCGCCGGATTGCTGCTTTCAGGGTCTCTATGATCCCGTCAAGAGTTGGCTTCTGGTGGCAGAATCCCAAGTAAAGGGGCTTTCCCTGGAAATTGATCCTTGTCATTTCAATTTCTGCAGGACCAATCTCTTCTTTCTTACTCCGGCATTGCACAATCTTTTGAACGACCTTTATCAGCCTCATTTCCAACCCGTAGAAAAGGGAAGGAATACCCTGAAAGGCATTGCTGGTGATGATCTGTAAAGCAAAAGTTGACTTCCCGATCTTCGGGGGTGCTGATAGAACAATCAATTCCCCCGGCATGAATCCTGTCTTGATGATCCGGTCAACTTCGGTCCATCCCGTTCTTATCCCGGGTGTCTGATCTGGCTTTTTCAATTCATCCTGCAATTGCTTCAGACCATTGGCAAAGTTCATGATCCCGGCAACATCAAACTGACCGGATTCACCAATAAGGGCTTGAAACTCAAAAAGGTCATGGCCTGACCGGAAGTATTCGTTCACGTCCTGGCCATCAGGCAGAACCACATTAAAGCAACGGTCATATCCCAGGCGTCGCGCTGCTTCCCTGGCTCCCTTCTGTCCCGGTTCATCCGGGTCATACATCAGAATGATTTTTTTGACTGCCTGAAACTGATCAATCCATGAAGGGTCAAACGATCCGGCCCCGGCGGTGATCCCAACAACGTTCTTGATCCCCCGGTCAATCAGGGTTAGCGTGTCAATCTCGCCCTCGGTGATGACGATTTCCTCTTTATTGGTTCCTATGGCATCGCCATTGAAAAGGATTGACCGGCAATCCTTAACGCGTCGGAAGGTCTTTTCTGCAGGTGGCAGTGACCGACTCTTGATATTTATCAACTTGCCCTTTTCATAGTGGGGTATGGTCAACCATCGGCCCCCGTTTATGTCGATTTCCAAGCCGATATTGAATCCCTTGACTGTCTCAAGACTGATCCCCCTGGTTCCGGTGATATACTCCAAGGCGTCTATATCGTTTAAAAGTCGATTTTGGGCTTCTAAAACCCTTTTCTCATCCGGGACGATAGAACGCTCGTTCTTATCCCCAAAAGCCTTTAAAAAGGTTCCCTGTGGCTTCAGATTCATGTATCTGGTCCCTCGTTGTGGTTCATAATCGCCATAATGTTTTTTCAGGGTTACAAGGTTGCCTTTCTCCAGGCATTTGTGACAGAAAAAGGCCCCTTCATCCTGATCCATGTAAAAGTGATATTTTGGATCCCCGCAAAAGGGACAGGTTTTCAAAACGATCTGACCCGACTGAATCCGATATTCAAGGCCCTTGCTCTGGATGTATTGAAGTGCTGTTGTCATGTTATCGTGTACCCTTCATTTCGATAATGTTCGTTAAGAGCATGACTGCCGGTATTCGGCATCACTGGACCGGAAAAACTCTCCTTGTCTTCTGGCTTGTGGTTCCGGATGATCCCCAAGAGATATTTTTCATTCTTTCCCTGACGGGCATATCCCTTTTTGAGATATGCCCGGATTCCTGCCATGACGGATTCAACTGGGTATTCATCCCAGGACTTGAGGATTGACAGCTTTACACTGTCGGTAATCTTTCCGCCTTTTCTGGTTGACAATACGGCTTGAAATGCCTGGTTGATGATTTCCTGATCCAGATATCTTTTTTCCAGTTCAGAAATTTGAGAGGAAAAATCGCAGAGGGTTATTTTATTTCTTGAATGATTTAATGATTGTCTGAGTTCCTTGCCTGTTCCTTGCCTGTCACCTTCGATGTTCCTTTTTCTCGGCTTATCCTGATAACTATCCCAATTTAAGATATAAATAATTGAATAATGGCTGTTACTTTCGATGTTCAAAACTTCGAGTTTTTTTAATTTCAATATTCGTTTCCAGACCGTTGATGGTGACATATGAAGTCTTTTGGCTGCTGATTCACGTCCAAAGAGAAAACTGCCAGGCATAAGCTTGACCTCTGTGCATCCTCTCCCTGTCTTTACCTGGACAAAAGATTGTTTGTGATTTACGCGTATAAGGCACCACAGAAAGACCTTGAGTAATCCCTCATTCTGAAATACTGCGGAATCCTCAATTTTTCGCCATACACAGAAATAGCCTCGATCCATCGGTTTCTTTTATCCCTGCCTGAAAAGCCTTCTGATCCATGAATTGTGATTTGGTTTCAACAGCCTGTTCAAGGCTCTTTCAAGCGTTTCTTGGTCACTATCTGTCGAAGCGTTCAGATAAACCGCCTTCAGGTATCCCGTTTTTGAGAATTCAAGATTTGCTGTGATCTTTGCTGATGGTGTGCGCCGGTAATCTTTGGAGGTTATTCTCATAGCGCCCCCTCTGAAAGCTTTTCGCAAAGGGCTTTAATGTCATCTTCACGCCAGGCAACAGTCCTTTCTGATAACCGGACCGGCTTCGGATACTTTCCGGCCTTAATGCCTGCATACCAACTTGCACGGCTTACGGGAATGATAGGGGGGATGCCTTGCTTTCTGCTTCCGATGATTTCTTTCAATCTGTAAAATCTAGGCATGTCTTAGACCTCCGTGAGAAATACAGTGCGCGCTGTTGGAGGCTAAGTTAATCCATGTTTGTTTGGTTGAATAGATAGGCAGGTTAAGAAAAGGGGTAGGTGGGTTATGGATAAACCTATCTACAGGTTATGAGGAAATCTATAGATAGGTTCTGGTCCTTGGGAAGCGTAAAAGCAGGATTGACAAGGCTTAAAGGGGTAGGTAGGTTATCCACCTGGGGTTTTCGGAGCCCCTCCGTCTGTCTGCCAGTTAGCAACCTTGGCAATCTGATTATTTATTGCATCGGAATTAGGTGTGCCATCTTCTTTGACAAGTCCAAATTCGGCGGCATGGTCGTTAAGCCATCTTGCAAGGTTCGCTTTTACTGTTTTTCCGTTGTTGCGGTATTTTTGATCTGTTGTCACTGCTTCCCATGCCCGGACGGCTGCCGCAAGCTTGGGAGAATAACAAGGATGATTCTTGTCGAGATAACCTGGAAGGGAATCAAGCGAATCAGTGGTTGTCTGTTGTTCAAAAAAAAGGGGAGGTTTGTAATTCCTATTGAAAAGCCATTCCACTAAGTCTTGACGTGAAACAGTTGTTTCTTCCCAGTTGGGTTCAGCTTTGTAAAATATATCATAATCCTCATACATGTCTTCAGAAAGCGGCCAGGGCCTAGCGATTTCGTCACTATTTGAGTAATTTCGGTACTCCCCACAGTGTTCTGTCCGTGAATCAAGACGGATTAAAGCTTTTAACTTGCCGTCCTTGATATCATTTTTCAAGGCAGCGAAAACCGCACCAAAACCACTTGGCGGGTCCTCGAATATGTTTCCTTGAAATAAGTCCGGGTCTTTTCCAACGATTAATAATGCTGCTTGTATCACTGTGAGCGAATTGGGCAATTTCCAATATTCAATAGCCTCCATCAATGCGCCTCCTGCTGCGCCCTGGTAGATAATCGCGGGAAACCGTCCCAGGAATGACGGCTTATCGTCTGGCCTGACTATCCCGCGAATTCTTGTCCTTTAACCTTCTGCTTTGCGAAACAGAATAACCTTCGCCCCTACCTTCAGTCCGTCAAGATAATCCGCCCATGTCTGCATCATCTTTTTACGTTCAGAAAGGTGCGCCGTTCGATTGTACGCCCTTCCGTTCGGGTCTCTGACGGCATGTGCAAGTTGATGCTCGATGAAATCCGGTCTGACCTGTAGGACTTCATCAAGAATCGTCCTGGCCATGGCCCGGAAGCCGTGGCCGGTCATTTCGTCTTTGGAATATCCCATGCGCCGAAGTGCAGCGAGTATAGCGTTGTTGCTCATTGGTCTGGCAAATGATCTTGCTGAAGGGAAAACATAACGGCCTGATCCGGTCAAAGGTTGGAGGTCTTTGAGTATTTCTATGGCCTGTCGGCATAGAGGGACAAGGTGGGGCTCCTTCATCTTCATCTTACCCCCTGGAATGTTCCAGGTGGCTTCATCAAAATTGATTTCAGACCATTCAGCGTGCCGAAGTTCCCCAGGACGGACAAAAACCAGTGGAGCGATACGAAGGGCGCACTTGACAACAAAGTGGCCTGTATAGCCTTCTATGGCCCGGAGAAGAGCACCAACATCTTTCGGATCAATGACCGCTGCATGGTGTTTTACTCTCTTTGGTGGCAAAGCCCCCTTAAGGTCTGCAGCTGGATCGCGTTCTGCTCTCCCGGTAGCGACGGCATACCGGAAAATCTGTCCTGCAATGATCCGTATTCGGTGCGCTGTTTCCAATACCCCCCGGTTTTCCACGCGTCTGATCACAGTTAGCAGTTCAGGGGCTTTTATCTCGGCAATGGGGCGTTTCCCAATCCATGGGAACATATCATGTTCAAGACGACTCATAACCGTTACGGCATGTCTTGGCGCCCAGGTGGGGGAAAATTTTGTATGCCATTCACGGGCGATGACCTCGAATGTTTCTGTTTCGTCTGTTTCGGCTTGTTTCTGTGCCTTCCGAATAGCTCCCGGATCAACCCGTTGTGCTACCAGTTTTCGTGCCTCATCCCTTCGCTTTCTGGCATCGGCAAGACTAATTTCAGGATAGGTGCCCATGGAAAGAAGTTTTTCCTTACCATCAAACCGATACTTGAAGCGCCACCACTTACCCCCTTTCTCAGTCACCAACAAATAAAGGCCGTCAACATCAGACAGTTTATATGGTTTGTCCTTTGGTTTCGCTGTCTTAACCTTCATATCTGACAAAGGGACAATCTGCTTAGGCATGACCGTTTTCTCCTTTTTTGGGGGTAACTTGTTTTTCTTTTCTAGGGTAACTGTTTTTCGCTGGGGGTAACAACCGGGGGAAATTACCCCAAAACAAGCTGGATTTTGATAAACTTTATAACACCCCTTTGGACAAACGGCAATAAAAAACCCGCTATTTCTAGCGGGTTTCGTACTTCTTTGGACTGCCTTGGATCATCTAATGGTGCCTGGGGAGGGAATCGAACCCTCACAGCCTCAAGGACCGAGGGATTTTAAGTCCCTTGCGTCTACCAGTTCCGCCACCCAGGCTCCAATGGTTTTTCGGTTATTATTTTTTTTGCAACAACTGTCAAGGAATAATTGGAATTTTCGGAACTCCTCTCACAAAGCCGCACGGGCGTTTTTTTATGGAACCGCCAGGACCATGGGCTGCCCTCGTCTCTTAATCTGATAGGTCGTCTTGGCGGAGGACGAACCCTCGTTCAGGGACTTGAGCAAAAAAACATCGTTGGGTTCCTTGATCATTTGATGGTTGACGCCCTGCAGGATGTCTCCGCTTTCGAAGCCCATGGCTCTAAGGGGGTTGTCGGGGGCGATGCGGCCGAGGGTGAAGCCGTCCATTTTCCCGCTTGTGAAGTGGGGGCGGATCTGGCTGGAGTCAACCATTTTGCCGATGGTTTTCGTAAATTCGGCGCGCTCTGCAAGCGGCTTCTGAGAGTTGTCCCCTCCTCTTGCCTGAAGTTCAATCGACCGCATGGGGCGATTGCGCGCATAGAGGCTCTCCATGCTGTCGCCCCTTTTGAAAACGGCCGTGTTTCTCGTAACCTGGACGAGGATTCTTCCCCCGCCCACCGAATCCCCGATTTTATAGACCCGCGCCTTAGTCTGCCCCGCCTCTTTAAGAATGGCGAATCCCTTTAAATCGCCGAACGAGATGGTTCCAAGAAGTTCCGGCGGCGGAGGCGGCGGAGGCTGCGACTGCTCCACCTTCGGCGCCGCTTTGACGGTGGGAGCCAGGCCGAAGGGATTTTTGTCCGTGATGGATGAGTAAGCCAAAAGGGGAGGCGCCGGAGCGGACCCCGGGGAATCTTTCGCAGACAGGGAGGCCAGGGGAGGGCGCGTTAACGCGATCTTTCCGGGTGTTGAATTCAGCACGTGAAGCAGGTCCCATCCCGTCCAGATCAATGCCCCGGCGACGGGAACCAGCGTGAGGATCCGGTAAAAGCGGCCGGGATGATCCTTTATGAATTGGAACAGGGTAAAAGATTTCAGCATGGGACGCCTCGTCAATTCCAGGGAAAATCAGGCTGCGGGCCTTTCCGGCCCCGATGGCTTCTTCCCGTAGGTTTTCAGGGTTACCGCCGCGTTCAAATATTCCGTTTCAGCCGGCGTTCTGGTTATGGATATTTGATCGATCCTCATCCCATGCCCCGGCAATTCCGCGAGATAGAGAAATTTCATCAACTGATCCATTTTGATCCTGGTGATCCTGATTTCCGTCCGGATCACATGATGGTTCTTCACAGACGATCTGATCGTCTGGAAATCTTGAACCCGGGATTTGAGATCCGCTTCCCTGAGGATGCTGTCCAGCCTGGAAGACATGGCGAAATCCGAAACGCCCCGGCCCGTTCCGTACGAGGGGGCTTTCGATCCCTTGAGGCGGCGATACTGTTCGTCCAGGGAGATCAGCTTCTGGAGGACGTTTTCCTGGCGTTTGATGGAGCGGCTCAGCTTGTCCCGCGCTTCGAGAACGGGCATCAGAACAAGGAAGCAGAACAGGAGGAGAAGAACCCCCGCAAGCCCTGCACCGGCAACATATCGCTCCCGTTTGCGCAGGCCGGACCAATAGGAGAGGAGGTTTTTAAAGGGCATGGGTCATCCTCAACCTGAAGGTTTTTTTGCCTTCCATCTGTTTGCCGCCTCCAAAATGCATCTGGACATCCGCAAAGGAGCCGGCCTTTTCCAGGGCGCTTTTCCAGCTGTTGATGGTTTCATAGTCCGGCGCCTCCCCGTTGATTTCCAGGGAGATCGCATTGCAGCTGATCCCCGTGACAAGAATCCCGGAATGTTCCGGCTGCGTGTCCATCGCCTTTTTCCACTGTTCAAGGAAGAGGGGGCCCTTTTCCATTTCTCCGGGGAGATTCTTTGCCTCCTTGATCTTCTGCTCCAGCTGGCGGACCGGATCGACCATCCGGGTGACCTCGGGGCAGCTGCCTTTGAAGGTTCTTGCGATTTCCGCCTTGAGGTTGCCGAGTTTCCGGCTATCCGCATAATAGCGGACGGTCAGGTCGGCCCCGATGCATAGAAAAAAAAGAGCGAGCATGACTGCCGTCCACGGAAGATGCCCCCTGAGCCCCTGCAGCTTCCTTTTTGAGGCGGGTTTCTCCTCCCGGAAGTTGAGGCCCTTCGATAACGTCATGCCGCGAAGGGCCAGGGCCAGGGCCTGATTCATGAGAGGCCCGTCCCAGGCCACGGGATGTTTTGCCGGGAGGGTGATCCCTCTTCTCTGGAGCAGATCGACAACGAGAACCGGCAGCTTGAAGAAGGCCTCCAGGTCTTTGCGCAGGGGAGCACTAAGCGCGCCGCCTCCGGTCAGATAGAGATAAGACGGCAGGGTTCCCAGGAGGCCCTTGGCCCCGAGAAGGTGAAGCGTGTCAGCGATTTCCTGGAAGTGCTGAAGCCGGTTCCGCTTTGTTCCCGGGGACCCCCCGTCCGCCTCCGACAGATGATCTGCCCCCCAGGCAAAGGATCGCACGTGTACGACGGTTCTTTCCTGCACGAATACGGCGGTGGTGGATCGCGCTCCAATGTCCAGCAGGATCCACGTTCCGTCCGGGGCGTCGGACTCCAGAAGATTCAGGGCGACCGGGACGGCATCGGTATCGATCGCGGCTATGCGGCGGCCGGCTGCGGCTTGCAACAGCTCATGAACATCCCGCCTTTTTGCGGCGGCTGCAAGAACCTCTGTCGATCCGCCGGCGGACGAGATCGGCAGGGAATCAACGATTACCGTGTCGATGGGATCCGGAAGATGGGGTTCCAACTCGTAGGTGATAATCTCATCGATCGTCTTCTCCTCGGAAAAGGGAAGGCTCAGATGGCGGAAGGAACAGGACCCGGCCGGGAGCGAAAAGATGACGTCCCCGGTTTTGAAGCCCTTGTCTGAAAACAGGCTCGACAGCGACGATTCCAGGCCTCCGGCGGCTTCCAGGTCGATCAGGGCCGATGCCGTCACGCTCACCCTGCCCGAAAGAATATCGCACTTCAAGGCCACCGCCTTCAGAAAGGCCGAACCGATGTCAATGCCTAGAATTTTTTTGTTCATCAATCCATTCCAATAAACCGGAGTTTGAACTTCTCCGTTTTTTCATCCCTTTCGAGTATCCCCGTTACCGCTCTTCTGCAGCCTTGCAGCCGTCCCGTGGAGGAAACCCGGAGGGCGTCACTTTTCACCGAAATCAGGTCCGACGGCGGGTTCAGGCCGGATGTCCCGATGATCTGCCTGTACCAGGCCGGGTCACTGAGCTTTTCATTTTCCGACGATCGGAACTGTTCCATCTGGTCCGCTACCGCCTCGGATATCCCCGGAAAAAGGGCCTTCAGGACGGCTCTGGGCGCGGTGTTGATGTTGATCTTCCCTCTACCGTAAAGGGTGATGCAGGCGTACAGACCAGGCTGATCGTCCGTCCCGTAGAGGAGGTCCCTGGTCAAGGCGCCGGTTTTCAGAATCTCGTCAGGAAATTGAAAAGGCCCTGTTCTGTCCGCTGCCGATGTTTTCTCCTGTGATCCGGACCCTGCTGACGCGGGAGCGGCAGTGGCCATCCACGCCTGCAGCCGGGCAACGATTTCCTCCCGCTGTTCCTCCTTCAAATTCCATTCCGGCTGGGCCAAAAGACACAGAAGCATGTCCCGAAGCCCCTTGTTGACGCTGCCGTCAGGGTTGATGAGAGCGTTGATCGGGATTTTTCCCGTTTCATCCTCGATGACAATGGAAACCTCCCCCTCCGCGGACAGCTCGCTGAAGCGGGCCGAGATGGCTTCGGCATCCGCCCAGGAAGAAGTCAGGCTGTCGTAGTCATGATCCTCGGCGTTGAGGAGGGCCTGGCTGAATGCGATTCCTGAGCGGGCAAGGTAAAGGGCCCGCAGGCCGTCGCCGAGATCGGCCGTTTCCGCGGTTTCCCTCCGCGTTTGAGAGATCATCTGGACGGAAGCCCCCACCATAACGGACGTCATGCAGAGGACAACGATCAGGGCAATGCCCCGTTCGCCGTGTTTTTTAAGAGTCACAGCCATCTTCAGGACTCCAGGGAGACAAGGTTGGCCGGATAGACCCGGGTCATAAAGTGAAAGGGCTTCCCGCCTTCATGCGGATTGGCCAGCGTGAGCTCCAGGACGACACTTGCCGGACTTCTCCTGGAATCCTCGGAGCAGAGAGGTTCGGAGATCTCCTGGCCGTCGCGGTCATAGAACCGGAAGTTGAGTTCGAAGAGGCCCCGGCAGATGACGCAATCCGACGCCGTGGATTCGTCCCCGGTGTCGGAAGATTCGCTTCGGGCGAGTTCGTATTCTTCCGTTTCCTGATTCTGCCGGACGGCGTAGGTGATCCGGCTGATCCCTGCGGAGGGCGTTTCGTCTCCGTCCGGATTGGTCCGGCTGCATGCCGTGAAGCTCAAACGGGGGAACGTTTTTTCGTTCAGGGTCTCGGTCTCCATGGTAAAGGCGCACGAAGTTTGGCCGGGATAAGCGGATTCAAGATCCTTGAGCATCCGGTCCATGGCGCTTCGGGCCATGCTGTAGGCGCGCCCCGTATCTTCCCAGTCCCGCGTCATTTTCAGGGTCCCCGTATAGGAGGCCAAGAGGCTGGCGAACACAATGGACAGAATGAAAAGAGCCAGCAGGATCTCAATCAGGGTGAATCCCGCCTCACTGGATACTGCCGTAACCATTCTGTCAGGCCGAAGTCTCACGGCGTTTCATCCCGGTACTGAAAGCTGGAAAGGTGGTAGCCTTCCGCCTTGTCTGAAAAGCTGTTCGTCACCGTCACCTCCACCCTCTGCAGCTGGGGGAAGCCGCCTTCACTGACGGTGACCTGCCATGCATACTGGGAGAAGTCGCCGGGAAAGCGGCCGCGGTCCGAAACGGGAAGCTCCCTGGACGATTCCACTTCCGCCATTTTGCTTTGCGCCAGCAGGGCGAGCGTCGTCTCCGTCTTGATCCGGTGCGCCATGGCCAGGCTTTGCGCCAGGGCCTGGGCGACGGCCGAAACGACAAGGGCCAGGATCGTCAGGGCGATCATCATTTCGATGAGGGTGAACCCGCCCTGGCTGCTCCCCCTAAGCTTCATCGGCATCATGGCCCTCCTCCGATGTTTCGATCTGTTCACTTCTGATTTCAACCTTGCTCATGAACGGGAGGATCGTGAGGCTCACGGAACGGTCGTTCCGAAGGAGATAGATGACGGCGGACCGGGCATAGTTGCGCCCAGAGAACAGAATCCGGGCTTCGCCTGTTTTCTGGATATCCCCGCCTCCGCATCGGATGCCGGTGATCCGGACGCCACCGGGGAGGGTCCAGACGGCATTTCCGGAGCGATCTGGCGGCTCCGCGGATTCGGAAGCGCGGCATGTCCAGAGACGGCCCTTTTCAATATCCACTGAAAGCAGAAAATCCGACTGCTCCCGGGATGCCCGGCTCCTGGTTTCCTCGATGCACTCTGCCAGCTTTTTTGCTTCACCCCTCACAGGGTAGGCCGAAAGGGTGTCCCGCACGGAAGGAAGGGCAATGACCAGCATCATGCTGACGAGCACCAGGACGACAATAAGCTCGATGAGGGTATAGGCCCGGCTATTCACTGTCCCAGCTGTTCACATCCCCGTTTTTTCCCTCTCCCCCCGGTTCGCCGTCGGCGCCGTTGGAGCTGAGGTCGTATTCTCCGTTCGTTCCAGGCTGGATATAGACGAAGGCATTTCCCCAGCCGTCCAGGGGAACCTTTTTCTTTTCAAGGTAACCCCCCTCCCGCCACGCCTTTGGCAGTGTCCCCGTCGTCGGGGCTTCGACGAGCGCCTGGAGGCCCTGCTCTGTAGAGGGGTAACCGCCGTTGTCAAGCTTGTAGAGCTTCAGCGCCGCCTCCAGGCTGTCCATCTGCAGCCTTGTTTTGACCTGCTTGGCCTCCTCGGTCCGTCCCATCATCCTCGGGGCAATCAGCCCCGCAAGAATACCGAGGATCACCAGGACCACCATGAGTTCGATAAGGGTAAACCCCGAGCAGTTCTTCCGTTTGTTCCACATGGTTTTTTACTCCTTGAATTTATTTCACAAGCTGATTCATCTCAAAAATGGGCAGCAGAACGGAAATCACGACGAACCCGACCAGGAGGCCCATGATCAGGATCATGACAGGCTCCAGCAGGGACATGAAAAAGGCGATGGTGGCGGCGGTTTCCTTCTCATAGCTGTCGGAGATCCGGTAAAGCATCTCTTCAAGCTTGCCGCTCTGTTCGCCGATGGCGATCATTTCCGTGGCCATCCGGGGAAAGAGGCCGCTTCTGGCCAGGGCGGGGGCGACGCCCTGGCCCTCCTTGATGTCCCGTCCCGCAAGTTCAATGGCCTCGGCGATGAGGAGATTCCGTGTGATGTGCCGGGAGATTTCCAGCGCCGTCAGCAGCGGCACACCATGCTGGACCAGGGTGCCCAGGGTGGATGCGAAACGGGCCACCGCCATCTTCCGGTTCATCCTGCCGACAAACGGGGCCTGGAGAAGGGCCTGGTTCCATAAACGCCTCCCCCTTTCCGTTTGGGTGACGGCAAAACGGCAGGCCATGGCGGCCGCCGCGGCTCCAATAAGGATCAGCCACCAGGTGCGGCGGAGGAGCGAACTGAAGGAGATCAGGAGGGTCGTGACCGCCGGAAGGGACTGGTGCATGTCGTCAAAGACATCCGTGATGCCCGGGATGACAGAGGTGATGAGGAAAAAAAGAATCAGCGTGCCGAACAGAAACATCAACACGGGATAGGCGAGGGCCGCACGGATTTTCCGGGCAAATTCCTGCTGCTTTTCGCCGTGGTCGGCGAGCTGTTCCAGAACGGCGGGAACCGTGCCGGAAGCCTCTCCCGCACGGACCATGCTGACGTAAAAGGGGGAAAAGATCCGGGGAAACTGGGACAGGCTTCCGGAAAGGCTTCCTCCCTCGACGACATTCCTGCGAATCTGCGAAAGAACATCCTGTAATGACTGGTTTTCCGTCTGCGCTTCCAGCACATTCAATGCCTGGACAAGGGGCATGCCTGCGGCAAGAAGCGTGGCCAGGTGGCGGGTGGTTACGGAAAGTTCGCCTGCGGAGACCGGCCGCCCGAAGGACGGCGTTTTTCGGTGCGGGGCCTCCCGGGGTCCGCCGGCGGCCTCCTTACACTCCATGGGAAAGATGTGGGAGTCCCGAAGCCTCTGCCGTGCCGCTTCGGCGCTTGCCGCTTCAAGGGTTCCTTCGATCCGTGTGCCGTCCTTGTCCCTGGCGATGTATTCATAAACAGGCATGTTTGTTCCAACGGTTTCTTGCAGTAGAAATCCTGGTTCCCGGAAAGCCGGGAGGCCGTCAACTGTCAGCCATGGGGGCCGCCCGCTTTCGCGAGCGGGTTTTTAAAACGCGTGTAACCCGCAGGACCTCTTCGATGGTCGTAACGCCTTCCTGGACCTTTCGTGCCCCATCCTGCAGCAGGGTGATCATGCCGCATTCGAGGGCCTCGCGGTGGATCGCATTGGCGTCCGACGTTTGAAGGATCGTCTGCTTCACCGTCTCGTCCATGAACATGATCTCCGTGATGGCCGTCCTGCCGTGATAGCCTGTGTTCATGCACAAGGGGCAGCCGCCCTTCTTATAGATCGGCTGCCTTTCGGCGATGTCCTCGGGCAGCCCGATATTGGTCAGCGACTGCCTGCCGGGCAGATAGGGCTGCCGGCAGGAGGGGCATAGAACGCGCACCAGGCGCTGCGCCGCAACGGCAAAGACAGAAGAGGTAATGAGAAAGGGTTCAATGTCCATGTCGATCAGGCGGGTGACGGCACTGGCCGCATCGTTGGTGTGGAGCGTGGAGAGGACGAGATGGCCGGTCAGGGAGGACTGGATGGCGATTTCCGCCGTCTCCTTATCCCGGATTTCCCCCACGAGTATGACATCAGGATCCTGCCGAACGATGGAGCGCAGGCCATTGGCAAAGGTGAGATCAATTTTCGGGTTGACCTGGATCTGGGCGATTCCGTCGATCTGGTATTCGATGGGGTCTTCGATGGTGATGATGTTGATCCCCGGGTTGTTCAGGTGGGAGAGCATGGCGTAAAGGGTTGTCGTTTTGCCGCTCCCCGTTGGTCCGGTAACCAGGATGATGCCGTAGGGGGTTTGGGTCAGGCGGTTGAAGGCGCCGATGGTCTGGTAGTTGAATCCCAGGTCCGTAAATCTCAACACGGAACGGGTTTTGTCAAGGACCCGGAGCACCAGGCGTTCACCGAAGGCCGTGGGCAGTACGGATACCCGGACATCCACGCTCCGGTCCCCAACCCGGGCGTCGATCCTTCCGTCCTGGGGAAGGCGCTTTTCGGCAATGTTCAACCTGGCCATGATCTTGATCCGTGAAACAAGGGCCGCGTGAATTCTGCGGGGCAGATCCATGGCGCTACTGAGCATTCCGTCGACGCGGTACCGGATCTTTAGAGAATTCTGGTAGGGTTCGATATGGATGTCGCTGGCCCGGTCCCGGATTGCCCGGGAGAGAATGAGGTTGACCAGCTGGATCATGGGGGCTTCATGGGCGTCGTCCAGAAGATCCCCCGTGTCTTCGATCTCCGAAAGAATCCGGTCATAGGATTCATCTGAAAAGGTCTGTACGAAGGCCTTTACCGGGTCGGAGCTGAGGTTGTAGAGCGAGTCGATGGCGGAGAGGATGGCGCTTTCCGGTGCCAGAACCAGGGAGGCCTCCGATCCCTTCAGCAGGCGCTTCAGGTCATCGACGGATTCGAAGAGCGTCAGGTCGTTGGCGGCGATGTATGTTTTTCCCTTCACGACCAGGGGAACGATCCTGTGGCGCCTGAGAAACTGCAGGGGAACGGCCTGAGCGAATTCTGCCGCGGAGATCCCGTCGGGCGTCTCATTCCAGACGGGAAGCTTCAGCGCCTCGGCCTGGGCCATGAGCCTTTCCTCCTCCGGGCTGGAGGGAATATCCATGACGTCAGAGGGGGTTATTTCAATGTCCATGGGGATCTCCGCCATCGGGGGCCGCTTTCTTCCGGTCTGCAGGGAAAACCTCGTTCTTCAGCTTTTCGATGTGGTCGTTCTTTTCCTGGTAGATGACTTTTGAGTCTCCCGAGTCGCGGATCACCCGTGGAGTGATGAAGACATAGAGGTTGGTCTTTTCACGGTTGGTTGACCGGGATTTGAAGAGCCAGCCCAGAAGGGGGATGTCTCCCAGAAGCGGGACCTTGTAGGTGCCGAGCTGTGTGCTGTCGCCGATCATTCCGCCGATCACCATGGTTTCGGCATCCTTGACCGTCACCGTCGTGTTGATGGTGCGTTTCAGGGTGGTGGGCAACCCGCTGGACGATTCCGAGGTAAGCTGGCTCACCTCCTGGGCGATTTTCATGCGGACATAGCCGTCGGCGCTGACATGGGGCGTGATCTTCAGGCTGACGCCCACATCCCGGTATTCATAGGTGCTGTAATCCCTGTCTGTTGTGGAGGTCTCCTGCCGAGTCATGTAGGGAACGTTCTTGCCGACCTGAATCTGGGCCTCTTCTCTGTCCATGGTCAGAAGCTGCGGCTTGGAGAGTATGTGTACGTCGCTGTCGTTTTTGATGGCCTGGATCATGGCGCCGATATCGGCGAACTGCGATCCACCGATGGTTATCCCCTTTCCCAGAAGCCCGAAGGCAAACCCCGAGGCGTAATTGGTCATATTCTTCGGCAGAATGGTATAGCCGCCTGACTTTCCAAGCCCGCCCGAACCGATCTGCCACAACCCTTCACCGGTGCTGCTGTTGACATCCTTCATGGCGCGCCACTCCGTGCCCAGGTTCAAGTCCCTTTTGACATCGACCTCCAGGATCAGGGCCTCGATGTAGACCATCGGGCGGGGTGAATCCAACTGCCTGATGAGCCCCTGGAGCATCACATAATCTTCTGAGGAGGCGGTGATGACCAGGGAATTGGTCGTCTTGTCCGGAAGAACCTGGACATTCCTGGAAAGGGCGAACCGGCCCTTGTCGTTTCCAGGTGAAGAGCTTTTGGGGTACAGATTGAGAAGCGCCTTGGCCAGTTCTTCCGCATTGGCATTCTGAAGAGGATAGACATTGACCGTGGCGGTGCTTTTGTTGAGTTCGCCATCGAGGGCGTCGATGATCTTCACGAGCCGGGCGATGTTGGTCTGCACATCCGTAATAATCAGCATTCCGGAAGGCGGATAGGACTGTACAATGCTCTGGCGCGATACCAGGGGGTCGAGAACTTTTTTGACCTCTTCGGGATTGCCGTATTTCAGCTTGACGATCCGGGTGACCAGTCGGTCCTCAGGCCTGGTGCTCTCCTCCTGGGTCAGGGTGGCAATGCTCTTTTCCCTGGCATCCTTCAAGGGGAGGATCTTGGTGATGTTGCCCGTGGGAACGGTTGTGAAGCCGTGCATTTCCAGGACGGACTGAAAGACGCGGTATGCCTCCTCGGCTGTGATCTGCCTTGGCGAAAATACCGTCACGCTGCCCTGAACCTGTTTGTCGATGACAAAGTTTTTTCCGGTCATTTCACCCATGGCCTTGATGAACGTCTGAATGTCGACGTTGTCGAAGTCGATGGTCACGTTCATCGAACCCGGATAGGCCGCGGCTGGACCGGCGGGCGCCCCTTCTTCCTGCCGGGGATTTCCCGATGAGACAGGAGCAGCCGTAGCCGAAGCAGGTAGGGGCTCTCCGGCTGCTGGAGCGACCAAAGAGAGCATCAGAAATATGGCCAGGTGCCGGGCCATATTTCTGACGGGTCTCTTTTCGGGTATCCATCTGTAGCTCATCTGTTTTCTTCCGGGCTCTGCACGGTATTGGGTTTAAGACCGATCCAATCCACGGCAGGGCTTACTTCTTTCTAAACAGAGCCTTGATGGAGTGATTTGCGGTAACGTTGCTGAAGGTATAAGCTGTCAGTACCCCCTTATCCACGCCGTCAACGGTGACCTTGGCTATTTTGTAACCGCTAGCGGGGGTTATGGAGTAGGACTGGGAGGCGCCGGAGGAAAGGCTGACGGTTCCCGAGGGGGAGATGGTGCCGCCGTTGTTGATAGATGCGGCAATGGTGTACGTTGCAACGGGCGCAAAGGCGGCCGAAATGGTGTGGTTCGCGATGACATTGCTGAAGGTGTAGGAGCCCGGTGTGCCCATATGGACGCCGTCGACCGATACGCTGGCGATCGTGTAACCGTCATTGGGGGTTATGGTGTAGGTCTGGGAGGCTCCGGAAGAAAGGGAAACGGTTTCCGAAGGCGAAATGGTGCCGCCGGATCCGGAAGATGGGGCAATGGTGTACTGGGCAACCGGTGCGAAGGTGGCCGAGATGGTGTGATTTGCCGTGACATTGCTGAAGGTGTAGGAGCCCGGTGCGCCCACGTTGACGCCGTCGACCGATACACTGGCAATCGTGTAGCCGCTGGCCGGTGCTATGGTGAAGGTCTGGCCGGCGCCTGCAGAAACGGAAATCGCTCCGGACGGGGAGATGGTGCCATTGGGGCCGCCGGATGCCGTTAGCGTATACGTCGTGACCGGAACGTTGTAGCTTACTTCATTGGAATATTCGCTGTACAGGCCCGAGGTGTTGTAGGCCTTGGCCGCATAGTAATAGGTTGCTCCCTCCTGAAGGCCGGAGATGTCGACGCTGTTCATGTTGCCGACATCCAGGGTTTCGGTATAGCTGCCGGAAGAAGTACCGGTGTATACGACATATCCAGCCAGGTCTGCTTCGGTGTTTTTATCCCATGTCAGCGTGACATTCGCCGCCGCATGCCCTGGAGCGGGGCCGGCCAGGAACAGACAAAGAAACAAGACCGCGAAAAGACCGAGAAACGGGATTCGTGAAAAAACATTCTGCTTGCCCGAAGGTTTGTAAATCTTCTTTCTTTTCATGACAGGACTCCTTGATAAGTTTTTTGCCCCTTGACAACTTCAACAAAAAGTCGCCAGAAGGCGCTGGACTTGATTAAGGGTCATCCTGCAAAATGAATACCGCCGGGATCATGACCTGGTCGCCGGAAAAAGGGACCGGTCTCCGGGTGCCGTGGGGGGGATCAGGGATTGGGGATTTCTGTGGATGCGCGTTAAAGGGATGAGCCGGGATCAATGGGAGGAGTCTTAACTGCTCCGAGGCCCTTTGGGCGGCCATGTCCCGGGGGATGTTTTTACGTTCAGGAGGAAGTGGACGTCTATTTGGAGGAAAACTGAACCTCGATGGTATGGTTGTTCCAGACGGGAGGCAGATTATACACGGTCAGCGCTCCCTGATCGACCCCATTGTCCAGCACCTTGGCAACCTTGCAGGAGGACCCGGGGTACATCTGGAAGGAGACCGTGCCGCCTGCTGAAACTTCAACATCACCGGAAGGGGATATGTAGCTGATGGCGGCACCGGTAGAATCCATCCATCTTGTGGTACCGGTAGGATCCATCCAGCTTTCGGCACCTGTGCCGCAGCCGCTTACAGCCGTGTGGACGACAAAGGTTGCCAGCGGAGCTTTGTAACGGACCTCATTGGAGAAATCGCTTTCCAATCCTTCACTGTTATAGGCTGTTACGGTGTAATAGCGGGTTTTCCCATCCGGGGGAATGGCGACTGCACAGCTGTTCCCTTTCTTGTCGACATGGCAGACAGGGGCTGATGCATAGCTTCCAGGAGAGGTCCCGGAATAAACGCGGTAGCCTTCAAGGTCGGGTTCCGTATTTCTGTCCCATGTCAGCGTGATGATCGCCGTGTATCCGGCAACAGGCAAAAAAAGGAAAAAAGAAAGCAAAACCGTGAAGAAAAGAAAGCGGCACCTATTCAGGACGGACACGTTCCGCCATGGTCCGCAACGCCTTTTTCTATCTTTCATGAGGAATCTCCTCCAAAAACCACTGAAAATGAAGCTATTATGATCCAGGCCGCTTGTATGGCAGAAACTTGTATTGTAACTTTCCTGCCTTGTCAAGAGCCGATTCCAGTTTCACAGGGGAGGAGAGAGATGTCTCAGAGAAGTTAAAGGCTTCGCACCGGGAAAAGCATGCTCCATGAGCTTGGGAGGCGGTGCAATGTTCCCGGTCATCAGGCTGTTTGGCGGATGAATTCTGAAATGGCGCTGAAATAAAGTTGCGGGTGGGCAAAAATGATCGTGTTGTGATCCGCATCGGGGATCAGCAGGAGCTGCTTTTCAGGGGATCCCAGGCCTTCATAAAGGGTTCGGGCTTCGGAAAGAGGGACGATTGTGTCCTGCTCCCCGTGTATCACGAGAGCGGGCAGTGTGATGCTTCCGACCAGTGCCAGGGCCTCCCGCTCAATTTTTTCCAGGAGGCCTTTGTCCGGAAGCAGGAAGAGAAAGAAATTCCGCCAGACGGGAATGACACTGGTGAAGCCGCTCTCAAGGATGATGCCGTTAATCTTGCCAGGGTGGGATGCGGCAAGTTCAAGAGTGGAAAGGCTGCCCAGCGACCTCCCCATCAACCAGAGTTTTCCGGCATACCCCCGCCGGGAAATTTCCTTGCGGACCGAGGAAAAGACCGCCTGGCAATCCTTCAGCATGCCTGTGAGAGACGGAGACCCGGAACTCTGGCCGTAGCCGCGATAATCCGCCACGGCCAGGTTGATCTTCCGCTGAAGATAATACGGCGCAATCTCGTCATAATCGCCGGCAATCTCGCCGTTGCCATGAAAATAAAGAATCCATGGATTGGAGGGCTCCATGGAAAAAAGGCGGCAGGAGACAAAAATGCCATCCTCCACAGGGATCATGGAGTCAGAAGCGTAAGACGGGCAGGGATCGGTACTCCCCCGGGGATAAAAAATCAGGGACACTAAGTCAGGATTCTTATCAAATTTACTGTAGTCCGGCATCTGCATCTCTATGAACCGGCTTGGTGCGGTTCGTCGTCCCTTCCCGTATAAAAGGGCGGAAGCGCACGCTATTTTTTCGCCTTTTTAAGGCAGTCTTCCTTCCACAGGCAGTCGTTCTCGCACTCCTGCCTGGTTTGGAAGCAGGGTTCGTTTCCTTCCCTCACCTGGATCTCCCTGATGAGATCCTGCTTCGACCGGCCGACCCTTGTGTCAATCCCCCAATATTTCGCGATCTTCCTAATTTCCTGTATTTTCATTCCGCTCTCTCCTGTTGATGGATTTCTGAAGTTATGAAAATCTTCGACGTCACGACCAATTCCGCCAGGAAACCAAAGGGCAACAACGGCCACATTCTTTCATTGCGATATAAGATATAGAAAACACAAAGGAGTGTCAAATGGAAAGTGCAGCCCGGTGCCGGACCGGACGCCGGGGCGCCTGTCTGATGAAAACATTTGACAACGAAACCCCGCCTTCGTATCTTAAAGTCTCATTGCGACACCGCATCGGGAGGGTAATTGAAATCTGCCGTGTTGCGGTTTTCTCGTTGTTCTGGTTATGCCGGCGTCGCCCCCGCCCTTGTGCCGGAGGAAGCGATGCACTGCCGCCTCTGGCCGGAGCAGAACCGACATCCGGGGGAAAAAGGGGCAGGACGTGGGGATGAGAAGAGGGATCGGCTGGATGCTGATCGGGGTCATGAGCCTGGTTTGTCTCGGATTCCATGGCCATGCCCTGTCCGCACCGAAAGGAGGAAGAGCGATGAAGATCTTCAGTTCCGCTTTCAAGGACGGTCAGAGGATTCCGTCAAAGTATACCTGTGACGGGGAGGACATTTCACCGCCTCTGGAATGGGAATCGGTTCCCGACGGAACACGGAGTTTTTCCCTGATCTGCGATGATCCGGATGCCCCGGTGGGGACCTGGGTGCACTGGGTTGTTTATGACATCCCGCCGGAGGCGAAGAAGCTCGGAGAGAACACCGCACCGGAGCGGGAATCCGCAAGCGGCATGCGGCAGGGAAAGAATGGATGGGCGAGAATTGGTTATGGAGGACCTTGTCCTCCCAGCGGCTCACACCGCTATTATTTCAAACTCTACGCGCTGGATGCGGAATCAGGCCTGAAGCCGGGCGCGACCAAGGAGCAGTTGCTGCAGTCAATGAAGGGCCATGTCCTTGCCGAGACGCAGCTGATGGGAACCTATTCGAGGCAGAGATAGAAAAGAGGCGGCGAATGTTTCTTCCGTACCGCTGAAATCGGAATGTGCCGCATGGCGGCAGGCTTTAAAGAAAAATGAATGACCTTACAACCATAAAAGAAAAAAGAAAGAATGTCTGCCTGTCCTGTGGGGAGACCATCGAACGGGGCAGGCGGAAGTATTGTTCCGTGGCGTGCCGGCAACGCTTGCGCGATAAGCTGGATCTGCGGACAGGCCTGGTCCAGGCTCTCAATGCCCAGTACGCGACCTTTTATTTTTCCGAACTGGCGGTCATGATGGACATGATTCCCTACAGCTCCCGGCAGATTTACAGCTTTTCATTCCCCCGCACCCTGGGTAAAACCCCCGCCGATGATTTCAGCAGGATGGCCGACCATCTGGGCGAGATATGGTGGGCGGAACAGAGGCGAACCAACAAGAAGTACCTGGCTTCGAAGCTCCTTCTGGACCGGGCCGTCCGGAACAGCGGTCCGGCTCTCTTTGTAAGGCCATATGAAGTCCGGACGCCGTCCATCCAGAAAAAGTCCCTTCTGCACCTCAAGCTGGATTCCAGGCAACTCAGCAGCGGTGATCCTGAGCTGATCATTCGCAATGCCTACCGCCAGCAGGTTAAAATTCATCATCCCGATCTCGGAGGCGACGCGCAGATGTTCCGGAGAATACAGACAGCTTATGAGTCGCTGATCCTCTGGGCTAAAAATCCAACCTTCGTCAAACGCCGCGGATTTCCGGACAAGTGGTTCTACGACGGGAGTGCGAACAAATGGCTGCAACCCATCTCCCTGTAGTTCGAACAGGGGTCTGTGCCACGTTTGATTCATCCCGCGCGTAAGGAGAATCTTCCCTTCAAAATCCATTTCGAAGCCATAGCCAGCCCGCAGGCTTCCGCCCATCAGGCTTCCGTTTTTCTATTGACAGGGCAAATCGTTTTTTATATAGATAACCTTCGATGTGAGAATTCTCTGTATAACTATTTGAATTTCTTGATGTATATCTAAGCTGATTGCCGTGTCACAAATGTGACGTGGGGATTCATTGAGTGATGAAGGGACAGCCATGAAACCCACGGGTACCCAAATCCTTGCAGAATTTTTTGATTGTTCTGTCAATATATTGAACGATCCCGGTGCGCTGGAGGCAATCCTCGCGGAGGGCATCGAAGCCTGCAATCTCGGGCTGGTCGGCATCAACAGCCACTGTTACGATCCTATCGGTGTTACCTCCATCGCCGTTATTCAAGAATCTCACGTTGCCATCCACACCTATCCGGAAGCCCGCCATGCCTCTGTGGACGTTTTTACCTGCTCCCGGGTCAGCCACAAATCGATGGACCTGCTGCACTACCTTGAAGGGAAGCTGATGCCGGGGACCACGCGGGTCGTCGAGGTGTCCCGTGGAAATCCCATTGAGGTGGCCAACACCAACTGGATCACCGATGATAACAGCTCGGCCGGTTTTGATGTGCGGTATCGCATCGATCGGGAGCTGTATTCCGGGATTTCAAGGTACCAGGACATCAAGGTCATCGAAAACCAGGATTTCGGACGGATGCTCTTTCTTGACAACGATCTGCAGATTGCCGAACGGGATGCCCATCTCTATAACGAAGCCATGGTGAATCCTCTCCGGGAAAGAGGGGAAGGGTTCGCCTCCGTGGCGATTCTGGGAGGCGGCGACGGTGGCGTCCTTTATGACGTCTTGAAATTGAATCCGGGCCGCGTTTCCGTCATCGACATCGATGAAGAGGTCATCCACGTGGCGAAAACCTACCTCAGGAGCATCTGTCATTCCGCCTTCGAGGACGAAAGGGTCGAGATTGTCATCGGTGATGTGTTCGATTTCCTCGACGGAAGCCACTGCTTTGACGCCATGATCTACGACCTCACCATGCATCCGGAGTCCTTTATCGTCATGGACCGGAAGGCCTACCTGGACCAGCTCTTCACGAAGATGAAGGCGGATCTGAAACCCCGGGGAGTCCTTTCTCTCCAGTGCGCTTCCGAATATGACCACAGGACGATTGAACTGGTGGATAGTCTGCTTAAACGCCATTTTGATTCCGTGAAACTGGCAAAGAAATTTATCCCCTCCTATGGCAGCATGTGGATGTTTGCCTCCTGCATCAAAGCCTGAAAAAGCCTGAACCTTCTCGGAAGCCGTCTATGAACAGGGAATTGGAGAGCCGCATTTCCTCTGCGCCGAGAGCCCCCGGCGTCTATCTCATGAAGGATTCTACCGGCAGAATCCTCTACGTGGGAAAGGCCAAGGATCTCAGAAGCCGGATCCGCGCCTACTTCGGCGGGACCGATTCCCGCGCGATGATTCCCTTCCTCGTTTCGCGGATTTCCGATCTCGAGTTTATCGTGACGGAAACGGAAAAAGAGGCCCTGCTTCTTGAAAACAATCTCATCAAGGAACACCGCCCCAGGTACAACGTCTATTTTCGTGACGACAAGGCCTATTTCAACATTCGCGTGGATCTGAACGAACCCTTTCCGCGCTTTCAGATGGTGCGGCGCCCCCGGAAGGATGGGGCGAAATATTTCGGGCCATACCCTTCCAGCGCCTCGGCCCGTGAAACCCTCCAGTTCCTTCAGACCCTCTTTCCGCTCCGGACATGCCGGAACGGGGAGCTCAGCGGGCGCACCCGCCCCTGCCTCGAATACCAGATCCGGCGATGTCTTGCCCCCTGCGTCGGCCGCGTTCATCCTGAAGAGTATCTGCGAATGGTCCGCGACGGGATCGCCTTTCTCGAGGGTCGCGGAAAAAGGCTCCTCGGTGAGTTGAAAGCGAGGATGATGAAGGCGGCACAGGATCTGAATTTTGAAGAGGCGGCCCTGTTGCGTGACCGGATCGCCGCGATTGAGCGGACGCTGGAAAAGCAGCACATGGTCTCAAGAACGGCCAAGGATCAGGATATTTTCGGCCTTTACCGGGAGGGGGCTCTCATCCAGGTCTGTGTTCTCCTGATTCGTTCCGGGAAAATTCTGGGAAGCCAGCCCTTGCCGATGCTGAAATTTGAGGGCGAAACAAAGGACATGCTTTCTTCCCTTCTCATGCAGTATTATGAAGCTGCTGCGGAGATCCCCCGGGAAATTCTGATTCCCGATCTTTTTGAAGACCAGGAACTCATGAGAGAGTACCTTGAGGAAAAGCGGGGCAGGGCCTTGTCGCTTCTCGTTCCCCGCCGGGGCCGGAATCTGGAGCTGCTCCGGATGGCCGGGCAGAATGCCGAGCACCGCATGAAGATGGAGCGGAAGTCCTTAGAAGATCCCGCGGAGTCTCTTGCCCTGACGGCGGATAAACTGCAGCTTCGCCGCTTTCCAAAGAGAATTGAGGCCTTTGATATCTCCAACATCGGTGGCCGGCTGGCCGTTGCCTCCATGGTGACTTTTCGTGAAGGCCGACCCTGGAAATCGGGTTATCGGCGCTTTCGCATCCGCACGGTCGAAGGGGCTGATGATTACGCCATGATGTACGAGGCCCTGAAAAGAAGGTATTCAAAAGGGGAGAATCTGCCGGACCTGATCGTCGTGGACGGCGGGAAGGGTCAGCTGGCCGTGGCCCTTTCTGTGCTGAAGGACCTGTCCCTTCCGGGATTGGATGTCATCGGCCTGGCCAAGGAACGGGCCGATGACCTGTCGCCAAGGGGGGGAGTCAACAGGAGCGAGGACAGGGTGTACCTTCCTCACAGGAAGGAGGCGCTGTATCTGAGCCGCTGGCCTGCAGTCCTCTTCCTGCTCCAGCGCATCCGGGATGAAGCCCACCGCTTTGCCGTTTCCTACCATCGCCGTCTGAGGGCAAAGCGTGACTTCCTGTCACGGCTTGATGAAATACCGGGGGTGGGGGAAGTCCGCAAAAAGGCCCTTCTCCGGTCTTGCGGAGATCTTCAAACGATCAGGGAAGCTTCCGTCGACGAGTTGGCAGCCGTCAAGGGAATCGGCAGGGACTTGGGGGAAAAGATCTTTGCGTTTTTCCATGGCGGGAACAGCGAGGCGGCCGAGTGATCCAGGGCAAAGCGCTTAAGCATGGACTCAACATCCTCTCCGTGCTATAGAAATGTTCAAAAAAATGAGGGAAAAGGCATGAAGATACTGGGGCTTGTTGGGAGTGTGCGAAAGCTTGGCAATTCGGAAATTCTGACCAAGGAAGCGCTGATGGGGGCTGAAGAAGAGGGCGCCGAGGTCGAAATTCTGCGCCTGACCGATTATCGCGTGGAACCCTGCACGGGATGCGCCGCCTGCCTTCTTCAGGAAAAGGGTTGCGTCATCAAGGACGATGCCAATTTTATTTTCGCCAAAATGGCCGAAAGCGACGGCATCATCGTAGGCGTGCCCTGCTATATTCTGGAGGCCACGGCCATTGTCAAACAGCTCATCGATCGCGGATTCGCCCCCATGCAGCAGAATACCCTTCGGGGAAAGGTGGGCGGCGTGATCGTGCCTTACGCCACCCGGGGCTGGACCCAGAACGTCTTTCAGCAGACCAATACCTGGCTGCTTTCCCTGGGGATCCATGTTGTAGACCAGCTGCTGATCCATGTCCAGGGCCTAAGCGAGGCGCCTCTGATCCAGGATGCCCTGGAGAAGTCCCGCGACCTGGGAAAGCAGGTCGTCCGGGCCATACAGACCGGCGATACCTCCTTCCAGGGGGAAGAGGGGATCTGCCCCATCTGCCATGACCGGAACATCCGGATTCTGAAGGACATGGAAACCGTCGAGTGCCCTGTCTGCGCGGTGAGGGGCAGCCTGAAAATCGAGGACGGCAAGATCCGGGTCGTCTTTTCTCCCGAGGCCATTGCAAGGCACCGCTGGACCGTGGAAAACCTTCAGCGCCATTTCTCCTATCATCTGAAGCCCTCTAAGGATTTCTTCATCAAAACGAAGGCGCAGCGAAAGGAGATGGCCCAGAAATACAAGGATTATCTGAAGAAGCCCTGAAGAGGGATCGAGGAGGCGAACCATGCACTATCGAGTCAAGCTGAGATACTACCCCGGAGACGCCCTTCGAGCGATTCGGAAAGAGGACCTTCAGGCCATTGCCGCCAAGTGGTCGCTGCAGGTGGGTCTTGAGAACATTGAGGGGGAAATGACGCCCGGGGGCGAGAAAACCCTTGACAAGGACATCGAAAGCATCAGTCAGACCGTCATCTCCCTGGAAACCGATTCGGAGGAAATCCTGAAAAATTCCCTCAGGGATGTGATCCGCAGGTACCGTTCGCCCCGCACGGTCTTTTCCCTCTGGGGCAGCAGCCAAGAGGGGGAAAAGGTCGCCTGGCGGGTGATCGAGGAACTGGACGGCTGGTGGTAGGGACGGCAAACCCAAAGGGCCGTCAGCTGCGGTTGCGCCGGTGGGAGCCGTACCATTCCATCCGGTCGAGCGCGAGCGCCGCAGCCTGGGGCGACGAGAGGACAATCGGGCTGTAGCGCCTGCCAAAATCGAACACCGAACCCCTTATCGGGGAGTCGGGCACGTTGAGGATCGGTTTTCCCGTCGACTCCATAAGCTCCGCCACGGACAGCAGGAATGAACTCTCCCAGGGGATGAGCCCGGCAAACTCGCCGTCGGCGGTCATGGCCCGGTCATCTGTGGCGCTTGTGGGCACACCCAGGAAGGAAAGCACGATGACCGCATCCACGGCGTCGCACTCGGTCACGGCCTTGATAACCCGCGGGCCAACGTCGCCACCGGCGGAGGCCACCAGATCCAGCGGGTTCTGTCGGCTCCAGAACGGGGGAAGCATCGCATCGAGAGCGGCATAGAGCTCGGCGGGGAGTTCGGCCAGGCTCAATCCATGACGGGCGACTTCATCCGCCGCCATGACGCCGGCTCCGCCCCCCTGGGTCACCACCGCAATCCTCCGCCCCTTGGGCAGCGGCAGGCAGGCCAGGCAGCTTCCGAGATCAACCACCTCCTGCGCCGTGGTGCAGGTGACGACTCCCGCCTGCCGGGCGGCTGCCTCCCATACGGCTGCGGAACCGGCCAGGGCACCGGTGTGAGATGCCGCCGCTTTACCGCCGAATTCGGTCAGGCCGGCGCGCAGAACCACCACGGGTTTGACCACTGAGGTGCGCCGGGCGACCTCCAGGAAGCGCCGTCCGTCGTCGATGCCCTCGACGTACATCATGATGCACGCCGTGTTGGGATCGTCGCGCAGGTATTCGAGAACGTCCACCGCGCTGATCTGGGCTTCATTTCCCACGCTGGCGAACTTGTCGATGCCGATGCCGCGGCGCTGGCAGTTGTTCGTCGTCATGACGCCGATGTTGCCCGACTGCGACACAAAGCTGAGTTTTCCCCTGGGCGGGTGAAGCGAGACGAAGCCGACGGCATGCAGCTGAACCTCGTTGGAAATCAGGCCCATGCAGTTCGGCCCCATGAGGGTGATCCCGCCCTCGCTGGCGATCCGGGCGATCTCCCGCTCCGCTTCGGCTCCTGAGGCCCCCGTTTCGGAAAATCCGGCGGCGATGAGGATCGCTGCCGGTATCCCCTTGCGGGCGCACTGCTGGAGCATGAAGGCCCCCTGTTGGCTTCCCACGGCCAGCAGGGCCATGTCGGGAGCCTCAGGCAGTGCCTCCAGGCTTTCAAATGCCTGGAGGCCGAAGAAAACGCCTCCCCGGGCATTGACGGGATACACCTTCCCCGAATAGCCTCCGTCCAGGATGTTGCGCAGGGCCGATCCGCCCCATTTCGTCACATCTTCCGATGCGCCCACGACGGCTATCGAACGGGGGGCGAGGAGCGCCCGCACATTGCTCTTGAATGTCCGCTGCTCCTGATCCGCGGCAGGGGCCGGTGACAGGAGAATCAGTGCATCGGCTGCGATCGGCTGATCGCCTTGCACGAGGACCGGATTGGCATCGATCTCGGCGATTTCGGGATGATCCAGGGCCATTTGACCGATCGCCTGGATCATCTTCGTGAGGGCTGCCCGATCCACCGGGGGATAGCCGCGGAAGGAGCCGAGCAGCCGCCTGGCCCTGATCAGGTCCGGCAGTTCCGCTGCGTCCCGGTCGTCAACGGGTGCAATGGCCAGGACCACGTCGCCCAGGGCCTCCGTCAGTACGCCGCCCAGTCCGAAGGCCACAGCCGGTCCGAACACCGGGTCGCGCTTCATTCCAACCATCAATTCCCTGCTTCCGGCGATCATCTCTTCCACCAGCACCGCATCGAGAGAGCCTGCCGCCCGCTCTGCAAGCAGGCGGTATGTTGCGGCAGCGGCCTCGGCGCCCTCGACGCCGAGCACAACGAGCCCCGCTTCGGTTTTGTGGTGAATCTCTGCGCCGATCCCTTTCATGACAAGCCTGCCCCCGATCCGCCCGGCGGCGGCAGCGGCCTCGATGTCGCTTCTTACCAGCACGCCGGCCGGAACGGGGATGTCATAGGCCGCGAAGAGCGCCTTTGATTGCCACTCATCCAGGGCCGGTTTCCCAGAGGCCAGGGCTTCCTTTATCCACTGTGTGGCGGCAGCGCGGCCGTTTGTCTCCAGAGGTTGGTCCATGGCGTTTTTCCCTTCCCTAAAAGATGCCGAACAGGCAGGGTTTGATCCGGATCCCAAGATGCTCGCAGGCCGCGGAAACATCCATGGGAGGGATATTCCTCTCTTTCGCGATGCGCCAGGCCTGGGCACAGGGCAGGCATCCATCCTGCAGGGACTTCCGAAGCTCCTCGGCCACCTCCGGGGATACCGTTGGGGCGGCTGTAACGGTTCTGTTCTCCGGGTGAATGCATCCCAAAAGCCCCAGCTGGCATGTGCCGAGATGGATTCCCATCTGGTCGAGCATGCGCCCAACAGCCGATTCCGGTTCCCCCAACCCAGCGGCGATCTTCATGGCCTCGGCACAGCTTATCCGGCCGTTTTTGGCGAGGCGTGCGATGGCTTCTTCGAGAACCGGATTGTTTTCCTTTTCACCTTTTCCACCGGGATTGTTCATGCCTTTCCTCCAGATTACCCAAAAATATTGTCAACGGGTCCGGTTGTTATACACCTTTACTCAACTTTCGCACAAGTTTAAATGAGGTTAACAGTTTGTTATTTAACAAGAAACTGTGCCATATTGCCGGTCAAGTAGCCAACGCGCCCCATAAATCGGCGGCCGTTCCTTAAGAAAACGTTCGATCAAGAATTGAATCAACTCACTGGTCATTTCCTGGACATTTGCCAATGCCTGTTTCAAAAGCATCAGCACTATGGCAAGCGCTTCGGCAAAAGTCACCTGTTCAAGCTCTTCGCAGCAGGCATGAAACAGGGTCTAAAGCTCCCCTTTTGGTTGCTTTACAGACAGTAATCGAGGCAAGGAGCATCGCTGTCAAGGATTCATTGATGGTTGTGATTCATAGCCCCCGGAGAACATCACACAGAAAGTCGAACCCAATCCTCTCTTGTTCGAGGCGAATTCGCTCCCCCCAGTGGTTCCGG
>JAVETB010000137.1:0-4666 GCA_034006265.1 Syntrophus sp. (in: bacteria)
GGGCGAAGCGGCAAGGTGATCGTTGACGGCAGCGTTGTGACAACCCCCCGGACCTCTGCAAAACTCCGGGTCAAGGCAAGCGGCCTCCCGATCCTCCCCGTGCAGCCCTATTTCGCCGACAAGGTTCAGATCCGTGTCACCGGCGGCACCGTAAGTGTGGAAGGCGCACTGACGGCTCTGCTAGAGGACACCCCGAAATTTTCTTATCGTGGCGATGCTTCAGTAAGCAGATTTTCTTCGGTGGACAATGTTCACCACAATGATTTCCTGAAATGGGAAACCCTAAACGTCGACGGTATCCGGTTTGGCTCGGCTCCGTTGAATGTGGACATCCGGGAAATTTCGCTGAAGAATTTTTACTCGCGACTGATCATTTATCCGGACGGGTCAATCAACGTGCAGCACATTCTGGATAACGGAGCGGGGTCTATGGAAGCCTCGGCCGAAGCGGACGAAGCGGCATCATCGGGGGGAGAATTCCGGAAGCCTTCCGTGAAGGTTCATGCGCAATCGTCAGCACCGTCAGGGGCTCCGGACCGTCAACCGCCGGCACCGGTCATAATTTCCCGCGTGTCGCTGGAAGGCGGCCAAGTGCGTTTCTCCGACCGCTTCATTAAGCCGAACTATTCCGCAAATCTTACCGGACTCGGCGGACGGATTATCGGTTTGTCTTCGAACCTTTCGGATACAGCGGATGTAGACATCCACGGCACCGTGGACGGCGCGGCTCCCGTGATCATACAGGGCAGGATCAACCCGCTCTCCGGAAATCTGTTCCTGGATCTGACCGCCATGGCCAAAGGTGTTGATCTTCCAACGGCAACCCCCTATTCTTCCACCTATGCCGGATATCCAATCATAAAGGGGAAGCTGTCCATGGATGTGCACTATGTCATCAAGAACCGCAAACTGGTTGCGGACAACCGCCTTGTTCTCGATCAGCTCACCTTTGGAGACAAAGTGGAAAGTCCGAAGGCAACCAAGCTTCCCGTGCTTCTGGCTGTTGCTCTCCTCAAGGATCGCCACGGCGTCATCGACGTCAACCTGCCCATCTCCGGTTCGCTGGATGATCCGAAATTTTCCATGGGCGCCATTGTGTTGAAAGTGATTGTCAACCTCATTTCAAAAGCCGTAACGGCTCCCTTTGCGCTGCTGGGAAGCCTGGTCGGCGGCGGAGCGGAGCTTTCTTACATCGAGTTTTCTCCCGGCCGTTCAGACCTGGATCAAACCGCCCTCGATAAGATTTCGTCGTTGTCCAGGGCCCTTGAAGACCGCCCCGCACTCCATCTCGACGTAGCCGGACGGATCGATCCCGTCGCGGACAGGCAGGGTCTTCGGCGTAGAATGCTCGAGCGAAAAGTGAAAAGGATAAAGTTGATGAGCCTTTCAAAGAAGATGGACGATTCCTCAAACCTTGACGAAATATCTGTCGACCGTGGTGAATATCCCCTGCTGCTGAAACGGGTCTATCGAAAGGAAACATTCCCCAAACCGCGAAACCTCCTCGGTTTTCCAAAGGATCTCCCGCTGCAGGAAATGGAAATTCTTATTCTGAGCCACACGGAGGTAACGGACGATGACCTGCGTCAGTTGGGAATGCGGCGGGCACGAGTTGTTGCAGACGCCATTCTTAAGACCGGCAAGGTTACGTCTGATCGGGTGTTTGTTCTGGAGCCAAGCCTCAAGAGCAAGGCCGGCGAAGGTGAACCAGCGGAAAAAGCAAAGATGAGCCGCGTCGATTTTTCCCTTAAATGAAACGGGGCAGCGGTACAAATCAAGAAATGGACACAGGAACTTTTTTGCAGAACGGCTGACGGAATCCGGCCCGCCTCTCCCCTTTGTTCTGGATGGCCATAAAAATCAGCAGAACCGATTCTACAGAGACACAGTCCTTGACGACAGTGCTTTCTCCGTCAAAGGGATCTTCAGATATCCCTATTTATTGAAGAACCTGTTCCCATAAGCATAGAGGGCGGCCTCTTCAACAGAAAGATTGTTTCCAGTCTCAACGTAGGGATTTAAATAAACCGTCAGATTGCTCAGAATGGAATCCGTCATCCCAAAGACTTGTTTTCTCCGTCTTCGCGGATGCTTTTTCCTGCAGTACAAGTTTGCCTGATTCATTGTCTCCTCCCCCTTCAGCACACTTCGCGATGCGAACAATCTTTTTTGTTTATGCAGCTCATCACATAACGGAGAGGAAATGCAATACGGATTAACTACGGGACAATTACCAGACAAATCCTGGGAGTTTAAAAGTTGATGGACGGGAATCTTAACAACCCCTTCCCGGGTGTTTTTCCTCCAGGAGTCTCATAGGTGATCAAGAAGAAAACCAATGTCCTTTTCAGTATGTTCGGCGGTGACCTGAAAACGGATCTCCTCCTCACCCCTTGGCACCACAGGGTAACCGATCCCCGTGGCAAGAATCTGGTTGAAAAAAAGTTTTCTGACCAGCTTTCCCGTTCTTTCATTGTCCCTGATCAGCAGAGGAACAATGGGATGCTCGCTGCCGAGCGTTTCGAAACCCCGTTCAGAAAGGCCCTTGCGGAGGATCGCCGCGTGCCTGCGGACCCTTTCCAGCAACCTCAGCCCCTCTCCACTGTCCAGAATATTGAGTGCCTCCAGTGCAGCGGCCGTTTCCGAAGGGGTCATGGGATTCGAGTAGATATAGAATGGGGCGGTCTCCCGCAGGTAGTCGATCACGGTCTTATCTGCCGTCACATAGCCTCCATTGACTCCCAGGGCCTTTCCCATGGTGGCGATAACGATGTCGGCCCTCGCCGCTGATTCTTCCTCTGTTCCCCGGCCGAGCGCACCCAGGGCGCCGACACCATGGGAATCGTCCACGGCGATGATCAGGCCTTCTTCGAAAAGAGGCTGATATCGGTTGCAGACATCGCGAATCTGATCAAGGGGAGCGAAATCCCCGCGCATGCTGAAGACGCCGTCCGTCACCACCAGGACCCTTTTCACCTCGCCCGTGAACTGCTCCAGGATCCCATCAAGCTCCCGGATATCCAGGTGCCCATAGATCCTTCTGGCGTGCGGCTGGGCGAGGCGAAGGGCGTTGATAATGCTGTTGTGATTGAGGGCATCACTCACCACCAGGGTTTCGGAAGTGATCAGCTGCGGCAGAACCCCCATGACGGCGGCATAGGCAGCGCTGAAGATCATGGCGGCCTCCCGTTCGTGAAAGGCGGCCAGCCTCCGTTCCAGTTCAATGTGAGGCTGGTAGGTTCCGCTGATGAAGCGGACGGCCCCTGGTCCTGCGCCGAAATGCCGCGACGCTCTTTCTTCCGCGTCAATCACCCGCGGATGAACGTGAAGTCCAAGATACGAGTTTGAATTCATGCGCAGAAAAGAACGCCCTTCATAGCCTTCAAGGAGATATCTCGGTCCGTATCCATTTGCGGGGGGTTGACGGCCGGTGATGACCCGCTCATGCCTCTTCTGGATTCCCGTCCGGGCTGATTCTTCAAGCTTCGCTTCCAGGATGGGCTTCAGTTTATCCAGCGCCATAGCTGTTCTCTCCTCCTTTCCTCAGCTTCACGGCGAGTTTTTCCATCATATCCGACACGGTCGCGTCAAGATCGTACCGTGGTTCCCAACCCCATTCTGTTCGTGCCGCACGGTCGTCCATGCGCCGGGGCCAGGAATCGGCAATAGCCTGGCGCAGAGGATCGATCTCGTAGGAGATTGAAAATCCGGGCAGGAACGAACGGATCTTCTCCGCCAGTTCGGCCGGGGTAAAATTCATGGCGGATAGATTGTAGGCGTTTTGGTGGAGAAGCTTATTGCCGTCCGTTTCCATCAGAGTCACAGCCGCACGGAGGGCGTCCGGCATGTACATCATGTCCAGGCGGGTGTCGGATGAAAGGTAGCAGCGGTAGCGCCCTTCCGTCAGGGCGGCATGGAAGATCTCTACGGCATAGTCGGTTGTGCCGCCGCCGGGTCGTGTCCTTGAAGAGATTAGTCCCGGAAAGCGCAGCCCCCGCGTGTCCACACCGAAGCGCCGGGAGTAATAGTCGCAAAGAAGTTCGCCGGCCAGTTTGGTAATGCCGTAAAGAGTGCCCGGTCTCTGGATTGTCGTCTGTGGAGCGTTTTCCCTTGGGGTGCTGGGACCGAAGACGGCAATAGAGCTGGGAAAGAAGACTGCGCAGCCGCAGCGACGGGAAGTCTCCAGCACATTCTTCAATCCGCCCATGTTGATTTCCCAAGCCAGTTGGGGGTTCTCCTCCGCCCGTGCAGACAGGATCGACGCCAGATGGAATATGGTGTCGATCCTGTAATCGGTTGCGATTTGCTGAAGTTCAACGGCATCCTGGACGTCCAGGATACCGTAGGGGCCGCTCTGCCTTAGTTCGGGTTCAGGCTGGCGGCGATGTCCCACAGCGACAACATTCTCTTGCCCGTAGGTCTCTCTGAGGGCTGGAGTCAATTCCGATCCGATCTGGCCGGTTGATCCGGTTACCAGGATTTTCTTCATCCCCGTCTCCCAACGAATCCCGCGTCCGCCTCTCTGGACCACCCGCCCACTCTAATGGGCAACAGCATCTCCGCATCTTGGAACCTATAGGAGCAACAATGCCTTATGTCAATAACGTACCGTCAATAAGGGGAAATAAGGCTGCAGTTTGTCCTGTTGCCAAATGCGTTCTTTATG
>JAVETB010000030.1:0-30078 GCA_034006265.1 Syntrophus sp. (in: bacteria)
TGGCGGAACGGGCGATGACATCATGAGAGGTAACGACGGAAACGATACCTACATCGTCGATAGTGCCAATGATAAGGTTTACGAGACCCTGGATGCGGGTACCGACAGGGTCAATGCCTATGTTGACTATACTCTGGCTGCCAATGTGGAAAACCTCTACCTGTATAGCACAGCAACAAAGGGGACCGGCAACAACCTTGACAACGTAATCGTCGGCAACGGCAATGCAAACACCCTTAATGCCCTGGGTGGAAATGATACCCTTCAGGGTAAAGGCGGCGACGACACCCTCAACGGCTATGCCGGCAATGACACCCTGAACGGCGGGGATGGCAACGATTATTTAAATGGCGGAACGGGCGATGACATCATGAGAGGTAACGACGGAAACGATACCTACATCGTCGATAGTGCCAATGATAAGGTTTACGAGACCCTGGATGCGGGTACCGACAGGGTCAATGCCTATGTTGACCATACCCTGGCTGCCAATGTGGAAAACCTCTACCTGTATAGCACGGCCGCAGAAGGAACCGGCAACAACCTAAACAACGTGATCGTCGGCAACGGCAATGCGAACACCCTGACAGGCCTGGGGGGGAACGATACCCTTAAGAGTAAGGCTGGCAATGATATCCTGTATGGCGGTGACGGCAACGACACTCTGTATGGCGGTGACGGCAACGACACCCTGTATGGTGAAGCGGGCAAAGACTATCTAAACGGCGGGGCAGGTCAGGACAGTTTTGTCTTCAGCCTCTCCGGTGACACCAATGCCGATAAGATTGCCGACTTTTCCCATGACGCCAGCGACACGATCGTGCTGAAGGACATCCTTGACGGTGGTGATCCTGACGGCTCCATCGAGGGCCTTACGTTCGATGGAAACGTTCTGCATGTAGGCAGCTATTTCGAGGGCAACGGTTTTACGGGTAACGGAGCCGAAGACAGCGGAATTTATTATGACACAGCCAATGGGGACGTCTGGTACAATCCTACAACCGGTGAGGGCGGAGACTCCGTCAAAATATGCACCCTGATCGGAGTCCCTGGTGCAATAGCCACCCTGCTGGACAGCGCCGACATCACCTATTCAGCCTAAGCAGTTTCAATCTCGCCTGCGGGGCGCGTTCATGACGCGCCCCGCCCCTGTTTTCCCTCTTCGCCCCCTCAAAAAATCCTGAGTCCGGCGCTAAAGGCATGGTGGGTCCCTCCCCCTGCCCTGTGAGCGTGTCAAGCCAGCCGTTGGAAATTCTCAAACGTCGAGAACGCAGCTCCCCCGTTCCTGTTCCGTCCGTAAAGGCAGGCGGCAGCCCTGACCCTAACCGGGCTGTGAGGATAGGGTCATCTCGCCAATGACCGGCTCGACGAGCGGTTCCAGTTTCATAACCTTCCCCAGGCGCTTGGAATCCACCGTACCCAGGATGCAGGACGCCAATCCCAGGGCCGCGGCGGTGAGGCTGAGGGTCTGGTAGAGGCAGCCCAGATCCTGCAGGATCAGGCGGTATGCAATCTTTTCGTACTTCCAGGAATTGCGCAGAAAACGTGAGGTTATAACCAGCCGGACGTTGGGCAAACCGGCCCCATGGATTTGGGCGTGGGGATTGCCTTTCAGGTAAGCGTCCAGCAACGCGCCATTCACAGGAATGGATTCCAGGCCATGGGTTTCCGGATCGTAGCGCCACGCTCCGGTCCCAAGGCCGATGCATCGGTGGATCAGGGGATAGATTTCCAGCGAATGGAGGGCACCGCCGCTGGGTGATGGGCGTCGTGACCCCTGACAGGGACGTGACGCATCATCGAGGATGTCCTGACAGCGCGCCGAGGCATACAGCAACGCGCTCAGTCCCTTTAGGGAAATCGGCCGCCTGCCGGGGATTCGGCCGCTGCGGCGGCCTGCAAGCACCTTGGCAAGGGGGGTGTCCAGCAGTTCCTTGAAGTGTTCGTCAGGCTTCGGCAGCGGAAGCCCTTTACCCCTGAAGGGTTTGAACAGGGGTGCGGGAGGAAGCTTTTCCCTGAGCCGCCAGGTTGCGCCGATGGGGTCATCATGAAAACCGATGCTCGAAGCATGATAAAACAGCAGGTCGTGAAACTCCCAGACGGGACTGTCCGTCTTTACCTCTTCCAAGGCGTTCATGAGCCGCAAGGCCCGACAGAATGCCATGCGGGCCTTGTCCTCAAAAGGCGGGGGAAATCCCTCCCGGATCATCTCCATGAGCCAGATCGAGCAGCTTTCGTCATGGATGAGACACTTCTTCCGGGAAAGGGGCATCTCCAGTAAAAGAGCATCGCCATATCGCCGCAGACAGGCGGAATGTGAAAGCCCGGGGAATGACGCCGGAAGGGGTTCCTTCCAGGCCTGCCAGTGTGGCGCGGGTTGAAGTGAGAACAGAGCGCGCCCGCCGGCTCTGCATTGAACCTGCAGAAGATCCCGGGAGAATAACGTTTCGCAGAGAAAATAGAAAACCGGCGGATTATCGTCTGAGTCCGCCAGACGGTCAATCGAGGCCTCCGTCATCCAGCCCTTCATCAGATCTTCAACAAGGGGATGGTCGGGCAGATCCAGAACGTTCCCCCTGCTTCGAATGAGGGCGATGCGTCCGTTTTCCTGCCTTTCCACTGTCAGGTCATCCCTCAGCTTCACGAAAAAAGCGGCATCATCTGCCGGGGGGAAAAACGGATTCTCGGCGTCAGTTGATTTCGCCATGGTGTCTATAAGAAAAACGGAACGGGATTGAGGCCATCTTCGCCGCCGTTCTCGCCAATCCATCCAAGAGCCCTTGGGGCCTCGAAAAGACGGCGGAAGCCGAAACGAGGCCAGAAGTGCATCAGTCCGGGTATGATCACCCGAACCACGGGAAAGCCGATATCCGGGCGGGTCAGATCCATCACCAGCATCTCCAATCCCAGCTTCTGCAACAGGCACACGGAATCTTCGATGTCGTCAAGGAAGTCGACGCTCTGTCCTCGAGAAAAATCCGAAACGGTCTTAGGAGGCTTATCGGGATCGGACTTTAAAAAAGGCTCTCTGCTCAAGGGGGTGCCTTGAAACTGAAGACTGTACTCGTCTCTGTCCGCCAGCCCCCAGCACTGCCCCAATTCCCCTAGGGCCCGTTCCACAGCGATCCGCGGATCGCTGTGGCAGCCCAACCCCAGGGAATGGAGGCGGCCGCCATCCCCGGGTTTGAAGAGGGTGGCCGAGAAGACGGGAATCCCCAGATCATGGGTCAGATCCAGCACCGCCAGCCTCATACCCATCTCATCCATAGCCGCATTCACAGAAGCGGCAAACGGCGAGCCGATCCGGTTCAAATCCACGGAGGGTTTACGCAACCTATGGTACCACCACACCGCCGTGGCGTCGCGTTCGACCAGTTCGAAAAAGCCCTGCATGACCGCCTCTTCAAGGCAGTTTCCCGCAGCCACGCCGTTGCTGCAACCCCAGCAGATATCACCACCTCCCTCCGCGGGATAGAAATAATAGGCAAAGGCGCTGGGAATCAGCCGCCAGCGCTTCTGCGTCAGCGACCAGGCAGGCGTCCAGTCGATGGAGCGCCCTTCGTCATAGGGATCCGCCACATAAGCCGTGCTCCCCTTCTGGCGCCAGGCTTCGCGGTCCCTGTACTGCCGCTGGCTGAAGCCCATCAGGTCGTTTGGAGGAATCGCCGCATCCCCCAGTTCTGCAAGGGAAGCTCTGACAGAGGATTCATAGCCTTCATACTGAGAACAGTAACGCTCAACGGCCTCCCCCAGAGCACTGGCACGCGCCTGCGGGACGGTTCTCCCCTTTCCAGTGCTGAAGCCTGTAGCGGCAAGACGGGAATTCCCCTCGCCTCGCGCCGCCCCGCCGGCATTCCGGACAATCCAGTCGCTGCGGACAATGTGGCCGAAACAGGCCGGGCATTTATCAAGAGACGTCAGCTGTTTTACCACACCTGTAACCGGGCTGATCAGGAAGGCATACGCCTCCAGTGTCTCCACAGCGGAACAGACCCGTTCGCCGCCGTCGCGATGATCCGCCTTGATTCTCGACTGCAGCCGCAGGGGTTCCTCCGGAAGGGAACCGAAATGAGCCCCCCCTTTTGCCAGCGTGCCGCACACTGGACATTGGGGACGTCTTGTGAGGAGATGCCGATCGAGTCGAAGCTCGCGGAAATTGAGGGTAAGTGCACATCCGGCCAGATCCGACACATCGCCTGCGGCGAGCTTTTCCAGTTCGACGGCAAGCAAGCCCGTCACCGCTTCCAGGGAGAAAGGCGTCATTCCCACGAACAGGGAAAGGGGCTTCCGATCCTTCGCGGCAAGGATTGCTTCCCATTCCCGCCGGCGATGCCCCTTGACGCGGTCAAGGAGGCAAGCCGCGCACCCTGTCTGTTCCGGAAGAAACAGCGGCCCGATCTGCGGAACGATCCCACTGGGCTTGACGGACAGCCAGCGGAGCCCGCGCTGCAGGGCGAAGCGTCCGAACGCCTCCAGCTCCGGATCGAGGATATCGGATGTAACGGCCACATAGAGGTCATCGGGACTGAATTCTTTCAGGTAACCGTCAGGGATCCGCTCAATGTTCAGCATGTCTGAACGCGACAACAGCCCGGCAAGGTCGTCAGCCAGGGAATCCGCCCCGCCGGTGGCAACGATCTTTACAGACAGGGTTGAAGTCCGCCGACCAGGAGATGCCGAAAATTTCTGGCTGAGAACCCTGGCCCGGAACACATCCGCAGGCGTTTCGGGCTGCCCGGCATCCTTGACGATCACCCCTTGCCGTTCGAGATGGATGAGAGTGAAAAAAACCTCCTCGGGAGAAAAACGGTCCTCAAGGACCGAAGCGAGATCATCTTCGCTGGAGATCCCCTGCAAAATCAGGCCGATCAATTCCGAAGCCAGGGCCGAGGAAACGCTTCCCGGTCCCGCTTCATCCAGAAGTAGCCAGCCGCCCTTCCCATCGGCGACTGGAGCCATTCCACGTTTGATCTTCAGAGTGCCCATGATGATAACTTATCGATATCCAGCCAGATAATCGATCTTCCGGCCGCCGTGTTGAACCAGGCCATAGGGTTTTCGGCAGCCGCCGGCGCACCGGGTGAGATAAGCACAGTGGAGGCATTCCGCAGGCAGCGCTTCGACCGATGCGCAGGACAGGATGTCCGGGCTCTTCCGGATTTCTTCGAGATTCCGGGTTCCCTGCAGTTCGCACACGTCGAAGCAGGCCTGCATCCGACCGCGGGCGTTGACGTTCAACGCCACGAAAGGTCCGCAATCCCTCGTTCGACCATGAAACACATACGCCCCAAGCTCCGTCGGCTTGACCGCGCAGAAGGGCGTGGCCAGAAAGATCCCCTTGGCCTGATCGGGGTGCTTATCCATCAAATCCGCCATTTCCTCGGCAAAGGCCTGCGCATCCGCCCGCGTCCAGGGGCGGGGCAGAATCGGCGTTGATTCGTAGCGCAAGGGCATCCAGAAAAGCCGGGGGGATTTTTTTGCAAACCGGACAAACTGCTCCAATGTTCCATGCAGTTCCGGCAACAGGGGTGTAAGAAGACAGATTCGAGGCACATCAGCCTCAAGTGCCTGTTCGATAAGCTCTTCCTTTTGGTGCAGCAGGCCAAGCCCTCCAGTCATCCAGTCCAGGCGCCCGGCATCAAGTGAAGGCAGGCTGATCCGAAGGTCATCCACGACAGGGAAAAGCCTCCGGTAGAGCCCGGTATCGCCGGTACCGTTGGTGTTCAGGATGACGGTGCGGCCGCAGAGGTGTGCATAACAGCAGAACATTTCAATCTGCGGATGCAGCGTGGCCTCTCCTCCTGTAAAACGGACTCCCGGAATACCGTTATCCACAGCCCAGTCGATCCAGCCAAGGACCTCCTGGTCCGGCATGAACGATCTGCCCTGGCGGATCTTTCCCCCTAGGTAGCAGAACGTGCAGTTCAAGTTGCATGCGGCCGTGATTTCAATCTTCAGTTCGAGCGGCTTCACAGGGGAGATCAACATGGGTTATTCATCCGATGCCATGGCGCAGGGCGGACAATGATCGATAAGCGGCAACATGTGCAGGCATCCCTTTAAACGCATCTGACACAGGATATCTCATCCGTTTCTTCACTCATCATTGGCTTGACCAGCAGCTCTTCACCCGGCTTCAACGGGAGGACGATATACATGAGTTTATCGGTCTGCTCGATAACCGTTACTTCAACCCCCGCAGGAACAGAAACATCATATTCGGACAAAACAGCCCTGGGGTTGGAAAGGAAACGCCCTTTGAAGGATTCGTCACTCCAGGCCCTGGCTATGATTTTAGCCATCTTTTTATTCTGCTCTTTTTTTTCGTCTTCTTTTTTCATTTTTTCCTCGTTGCATTTATTTCTGAACATACAAAACCACCCTGTTTTCACCTTCGGAAAAGGCCTGGATAGAGTCATCAATCCGGTCCACCTGATCGCTGCAAGGAAGAACGTGAGCCATCAGATCCTGGTACGTATTTGCCTGGGAAGGAATATCGGGAGTTATTGCCGAAAAAACCCGTCCCCGATGGCTGCCGCCCGGGGACATCGATTCCTTTAAGGAAAAACCCTATTCACATCACGGACAGTGAAAAGAGGAACTTCATCCCTGTTCTTTGTGCGCCCCGGACACCTCTACGATTTTCTCAATGACTGTTTCGTCGCATCCAAGCCGTTGGGCCAGCATGGCTATGCCTGAAAGCGAAACGGGATGCCCACGGATGATATCCGCTTTTTTCAAGGCTATTTCAGCCGAAGGTTTGGGGTTATCCGCCGGGAGGTAAATGGTGCAGTCGGGACTGACCTCCTCCAGGATGCCGTTGCTTTCAATGATCAGAAACTCCGCCGTGTCGTGTTCGGAGACAATCACCTTAAAACCGGTCCCCTTTGGATAGAAGAACCCGTCATCATAACCTGCTTTACGGGGATGATGGCCGATCTTGATGCGCACAGCTCCGGGAAGCATCCGACAAAGTACCCGTGCAAGAGAAGTCTTTCCGACATGGGAGCGTGCACCGGAAACCACAAGAACTTTCATCTTATTTAAGACAACGGAACTGGAACGAGAGCAAGATCTCCCGCCAGAAAGACCGCCTGCCCGAACAGCGGACGTTGTTTCAGATCTCTCATAACAAAGAGAGCTTTGAAGGGCTGGATTCCAGCTGTCACTCATTGCATGCCGACTCAACTTTCATACGGAAAATATACCAAATATTAACACGTCTACAGGCCATGACATCACGGGAAGAAAGGTCAGCGTCTCGTCCCTTTCAGAATCCATGGTCTCCAGAGGAATGCCCCACAGCATGGCCTTTCAGAAGCTTTTTTCGACCCTATCATGGCGGGAATCCGAAATCAAGAATTTAAGGTTACCTTATGTTAGTATTCGTAATATTAGGTTAATTATTGAAATTATCCTGTAGAACAAAGGGGATGGAAAGACATCCCACCTCCGGAAATGCCCATGGCTGATGCAAGATGTTCTGCTCACCAGCGGGAATGAAATTTGTGGCACGAGGGAAGCTTGTTTTTTGAATCTGTTTATGTTATGCCACGCATAATATAAGTCAATCGGTGGGAGCCGGGGCTCCGTCATCAGCCTCCGCAGCCCGCAAAATCAAATTGTAGAAAGGACGATGAACAATGAAAAAGCGTGTCATGAATGTGCTGTTTGCTGTGATCTGTTTTGTTTCATGGGCTGGATCCTCCCTTGCTGCTGATATCAACCTGTCCGTGGCGCTCGGTCTCAAGGATGTGGTCACTGAACTTTCCTCGGAATTTGAGAAGAAAAACCCCGGGACGGCATTCCAGAGAAACTTTGCCGCCTCCGGTGCGCTGGCAAAGCAGATCGCGAACGGTGCCCCCTGTGACGTTTACTTATCCGCCAATGTGGAATGGATGAACTATCTGAAGGGAAAGATGCTGGTCGATACCAAAACCGTTGCCAACTTTGCTTTCAGTCAACTGGTTTTCGTGGGCAAACCCGGCCTCCATGTGAAAACTCTTCAGGATGTGGTCACATTGGATCGGGTCGCCATCGGCAGCCCAAAGAGCGTTCCTGCTGGTCAATACGCCATGGAGGCGATCAAGAGCGCGAAAATAGACAGGCAGATGGAAAATAAGCTGGTGATGGCGAAAGACGTTCGGGAATGCCTGATGTACGCTGAGCGCGGCGAAGTGGACGGCGCCTTTGTCTACAGGACGGATGCGGCATTTGCCAAGCATGCGAAGATCCTGTTCATTGTTCCCCAGAACTACTACCCAAGGGTGACGTTCCTCATGGCGCTGACCCCATCGGGCAGCAGGAAGGCCGAAGCGGCCGCATTTTACAGGTTCCTGCAATCCGCCGAGGCCAAAAAAGTCCTCATTAGACATGGCTTTACAGTAAACTGAATCCCTCATGCCCGGATTTACGCCAACCGATTATTCGGCAATCCTGCTCTCCGTCAAGGTGGCCATCGTGGCCACTTTGATTTCTCTTCCCTTCGGTTTTGCCGTTGCCTATCTTATGACCTTCCGGAAATTCCGGGGCAGAATCGCCCTTGATGTTCTGGTGAATCTCCCCCTGACGCTGCCGCCCGTCGTGGTCGGCTACCTTCTGCTGCTTCTCTTGGGTCAGCAGGGGTGGGTTGGAAGAATGATCCTTCAGCCCCTTGGCATTCAAGTGATTTTTACCTGGAAGGCGGCGGTCATTGCCACGGCGGTGGTGGGCTTTCCCCTGATGGTCCGATCGATCCGGACCGGGATGGAAACCATCGACATCCGACTGATTCAGGCCTCCCGGACCCTGGGAGCCGGCTGGTTCGACAACATCGTCACAGTGGTTCTGCCCCTTTCGGTCCGGGGGATCATCGCCGGCTCCGTTCTCATGTTCGCCAGGGGGCTGGGTGAATTCGGGGCGACCATCATTGTTGCCGGAAACATTCCCGGCGTAACCCAGACCATTCCGCTGGCAATCTATGAATACGTCAGTTCCCCTCGGGGCGATGAGATGGCCATGGCCCTGTGCCTCGTATCCCTCTCGCTCTCGGTAGCCGTTCTTATCTTCCATGAATGGCTGGGGAGGAAAATGATCCGGACGGACTGACATGGAACTGAGCATCGACATAGCAAAAAATTTCGGCCTGTTTCAACTGAAGGCCGAATGCTCGATTGCCGGAGAACGAATCGGCCTCTTCGGCCCCTCGGGAAGCGGAAAGTCCACTCTGGTAGGGCTCGTTGCCGGAATGAGCAGACCCGACCACGGAAAGATCCTTCTTGATGGAGAGGCGCTTTTCGACAGCAGGCAGGGAATCAACGTTCCGGTGGAGCACCGGCGGATCGGGATGGTCTTTCAACGCCCCCATCTTTTTCCGCACCTGAGCGTCAGGAAGAACCTCCTCTACGGCTACAGGCGCTGCGCCCAGGAACACCGCCAGATCAAGCTGGATAACGTGGTCGGCATCCTGCAGATCGAACATCTCCTGGAGCGGAGCGTGGGAAATCTCTCTGGTGGCGAAAGGCAAAGGGTGGCCATCGGCCGGGCAATCCTGTCCAACCCCCGGCTGCTGATCATGGACGAGCCCCTCTCGGGCCTTGATGACAGCCTCAAGTTTCAGATTCTTCCCTTTTTGAAAAGCGTTTCTGACACCTTTCACATTCCGTATCTGTTCATCTCCCATTCCCTGCTTGAAATGAGAATCATGACGGACATGGTGCTCAATGTCGCCGACGGGAATGTCACCGGGCAGATGACATCGGAGGAACTGGCGAGGAGCCGGATGGGTGCGAATGAAACCGATTACACCAATCTTCTGCAATTGAGATTATCCCGATGCATCGACGGACTGCAGGTTTACCTCTGGGGCCAGGTGCCGCTGCTTGTTTCCGGGAAAAGCGATCTGTCAGAAGCCCTCTTCGAACTTTCATCGACGGACATCATTCTCTTCAAACGGCATCCGGAGGCGATCAGCGCCCGGAATCTCATTGAATGCCGCGTGGCCGATATCCTTGAAACGGGTCTTAGGCTTGGGGTGGAACTGGAGTGTGGAGGAGAACGCCTGATCGCGGCGATTTCCAGGCAGGCTGCCGAGGATCTCGGTATTGTCAGGGGGATACAGATTTTTGCCGCATTCAAGGCCACTGCCTTTCGGCGGCTTGGGTAAGGCGGGACAGGATTTAAGCAGTTCAAGGCCCCGTCAGGGAACTCTTTTGAAACGGCCTTGCCGCCTCTTTCTCCATGCTTTAACCCGGTGAGTTCCTGTTGCTGAAGAATCGGAATCGCACCCTTAATTCAAAACCTCCCCGAAGGGAAACCGTAGCCGCTATTCTTCAAGCGATAGCAAAGAAACGGAATGAGATATTCTATTCCTCGTTGAAAGGAGACAGGGCCCGCCTCAACCGGGCCAGGATCTCCTGCTTCTCCAGCAGGGAAAAGATTTTATCCAGTTCCGGCCCCCGGAGCGACCCCGTCAAGGCTGCCCGCACGGGCATAAAGAGCCCTTTCCCCTTGACGGACGTGATGCTGCGAAGCTGCCTCATCAGCTGGGGGTAATCGTCCGCTCCATTTCCCCCCTCCTCGACCAGCTTCAACAGGGCTTGAAGCACAGCCTGCGAGTCTTTTTCCCGGAGAAGAGCAAGAGCTTGCTTCTCGAGGGGAAATTCCTTGTCCACGAACATCGCAAGATACGGACTGATGTCGGACAGTCTGGCCAGGTTCGGCTGCACCGCCGTCACCATTCCTTCCAGCCACTGCAAGTCCAGCAAAGCGGGGTCATATCCTGCTTTCATGATAAAGGGACACAACCGATCCTTCAGATCCTCCGGCGACGCGTTATGAATGTAAAGGCTGTTGAGCCAGACCAGCTTGTCTTCATCAAAAACGGCACCGCTCTTGCCCGCTCTGTCCAGGGAAAAAGCAGCGACAAGCTCATCCACAGAACAGACTTCCCTGCCTTCGCCGAGGGAACCGCCAAGGAGAGCCAGATAGTTGAGAAGCGCCTCGGGAAGGATCCCCTGCTCCCGGAACTCCCGCACGGAAACAGACCCGTGTCGTTTGCTCAATTTCGTCCGATCCCTTCCCAGGATGAGTGCGTGATGGGCAAATTGCGGCGGGGTAAACCCCAGGGCCGCATAGAGCATCAACTGGATCGCCGTATTGGACAGATGGTCTTCCCCTCGGATCACAGTGGAAATTTCCATGAAGTGGTCATCGATGACGACGGCAAAGTTGTAGGCGGGGATTCCATTGGAGCGGACGATGATGAAATCGCCGATCGCCTCCCCCTCAAATTTCATGGCCCCCCGGATCTGGTCCGGAAAAGCAATCGGTCCCGGCTGGACCTTGAACCGGTAGGCCGGCTTCCGTCCCTGGGCTTCCAGCCTTCCGCGCTCTTTCAGGGTCAGGTTTCGGCATTTTCCCAGATAGCGGGGCGCGATTTTCCTGGAAAGAAGGGCGGTTCTTTCCAGCTCCAGCTCTTCCTCTGTGCAGTAACAGGGATAAACCATTTCCTCCTGGATCAGCTTTTTCAGGAAGACGCCATAAAGGTCCAACCTGTCGCTCTGCCGATAGGGCCCCAGGGAGCCGCCTTTTTCCGGGCCTTCATCCCAGTCGAGGGTCAGCCATTTCAAATCCTCAATGAGATTGTCTTCAAAGGCTCTTGTCGTCCGCTCACGATCGGTGTCTTCAATCCTCAGGATCAGCCTGCCGCCGTAGTGACGGGCATAAAGCCAGTTGAACAGGGCGGTCCGGGCATTGCCCACATGAAGATCCCCCGTCGGTGAGGGGGCAAAGCGCACTCTCGGTTTTTCGCTGCTCATCAATCCGAACTCTCTCTAACCGTTGCCACGGCCAAAACGGCAACCCCCTCCTGGCGCCCCACAAATCCCATTCCCTCATTCGTCTTGGCCTTGATGTTGATCCGACCGGGAGGCAGGTCCAGGACCTCGGCAAGACGCTCCTCCATCTCCGCAATATAGGGCCTCAGCCTGGGTCTTTCCATGATGACGGTGGAATCGATGTAGTCGATAGCAAAGCCCTTCTTTGTGACCATGTCCTTGACGATTGCCAGCAGCTTCAGGCTCGATATTCCGGAAAAGGCCGGATCGGTGTCGGGAAAGTGCAGGCCGATGTCGCCCCCGGCAATAGCGCCCAGAAGAGCGTCACAAATGGCATGGGTCAGCGCATCTGCGTCGGAATGGCCTGTCAGCCCCTGATCGTGAGGAATGTTCACCCCGCCGAGGATCAATTTCCGATCGTCAGCCCATCGGTGACTGTCATACCCGCAGCCGATTCTCACGGTCTATCGTCTCCTTTGACATGCAACGCACAGCCTGGATGAAAGCCAAAGCGGTTCCGGATCATCGGAGGGCGGAAAGATCCCTCCTCAATCCTGCGTCAAGAAAGCCCCCGCCAGGACAAGATCATCGGGGGTTGTGATTTTGATGTTTCGATAACTTCCAGGAATCAATTTCACCGGAATTCCCAGGTGCTCCACGAGGCTCGCATCATCCGTCCCGTGAAAACCCTCTTCAGCAGCCTTCAGGTAGGCTTCCTGGAGAATACGGCGCTGAAAGGCCTGGGGAGTCTGCGCCAGCCAGAGCGCTTCCCGATTCAGAGTCCGGGAGATGTTTCCGGCCCCGTCACTCTGTTTTACCGTGTCCGTCACAGGAACCCCGGCAATCGCCGCACCGAACCTGAGGGCCGCGCAGATGACCTGAGAAAGCGTTTCTTCCGCAACAAAAGGGCGAACGCCATCATGAACCACAATAATGTCGCAGTCATCCCCAACCCTTGCCAGGCCGTTTCTGACCGAATCCTGCCGCTCTTTTCCCCCGGCAATCACCTCACGGATCTTCGTCAGGCGGTAAGGTTTTTCAATGTGTTCAACGACAAAAGAACGGTCCTGTTCCGGAACAACGAGCAGAATCTCATTAATCAGTGCATGTTGCTGCAGCCGAAGCAGGGTATGAACAACAACAGGCTTGCCATCGAGCAGAAGATACTGTTTGGGGTTGCGGCTCTGCATACGCCGCCCGGAGCCACCGGCAGGAATGATGGCCACCACTTTCGGATTCATCGGCAATCGTCCATTCTTCAATTCGTCATCGTGCGCCCTGCCGGGAAAACCACAAAGAAAAAGCCCGGAAAGCAGAACTCCCCCGGGCTTTTGTCGGGCCTGTTATTGTCTGGCGCCATTTCCATAGGCTTTCTTTTCGCCAACAATGTCTTTCAACTCCGAAAAGATCATCCGGCCTGCCGTCGTCTGCAGAACGCTAGTCACCAGAGCTTCAACGGTCGCTCCTTGGTACCTCTGTGCGTTGTCCACGACAATCATCGTCCCGTCATCGAGGTACGCCACCCCCTGGCCGGCTTCCTTTCCTTCCTTGATGATCTTCACCGTCATCACTTCTCCCGGAAGAACGACCGGCTTCAGGGCATTCGCCAGTTCGTTGACATTAAGTATCCGGATCCCCTGCAGTTCAGCTACCTTATTGAGATTAAAATCGTTCGTAATGATCTTGCCGTTCATCTTCTTTGCCAGAGCAACCAGTTTGGCGTCCACACTTTTTATCCGGGGGAAATCCTGATCAACAATCTCGATGCTGATCCCGGCGCTCTTCTGCATCCTGTTGAGGATATCCAGCCCGCGCCTACCCCGGGAACGCTTCATGGAATCTGACGAATCGGCAATGAACTGCAATTCATCCAGAACAAATCGGGGAACAATGAGCGTTCCATCCAAAAAACCGGTGTCACAGATGTCTGCGAGTCTGCCGTCGATAATGGTGCTGGTATCAAGAATCCTGTAATCCCTGTTTTCCTTATCTGCACTCTGGCCACGTCCAATGATGTTGTAAAGTTCTTCAATTTTTTTAGATCCGAGGACAAGCCCGAGATAACCCATGACCGCCGTCCAAAGCGCATAGATCCAAGGGGCGATCTGATATTTTTCTTCAATATCGGTTATAAAATTCAGACCATAGGCAAACAAAAAAGCAATCAGCAAGCCGACGATCATACCGGCCACACCGCCGGAAATGACCCGCAGAGACAGCTTTCTAAGGGCCTGTTCAACCTGTATTACAAATAAAGCCGTGAGGCATCCCAAGAACAATCCGATCAATGAAAGCGGGAAGCTATAATAATTGCTGGCAATAAAATAACCACTGATGGAACATACAAATCCTAAGAGGAATCTGACAATCAACTTTTTCACCTCCTTTCCTTCGCTGAAATGGGTCAAACCTATTCCTCGCGCACGGCGAGGTCCATACCAAGCGGCCTCCATTGCAGGCTAACGGCTGGCTTCGCCACAGGCTGGCCGACCGGTTCAGAAACTGCCGCACCGCCTGTCCTCTGCCACCTTGTTATCCTTTTGAATGCAGCCCGGAATAAACTCCTTCGAATTTTTTGGCTGAAGTTAAATTTGATACAAAACACCACGCATGCTTTCTTTTGCGAAAGCGAGGGGATATTTCATATGGAGAATTCAAGAGTACCGTCAACACTGTACAGAAGGAATAGCCTTCGCTCATCTCTTTCCTGATCGCTTATCTACCTCCTTCTCATATTTCACGTTCGTCTACGGCTTAAGGAAAGCATTTCAAGAAGGCAAATATTTCGGACATACTTACTGCAGCGAGAAAATGGACTTCAGATCCTGCTCGATTTTCGTCTCTTCTGCGTTGCTGGCGATAGAGATTTCTTTGATCAGAAGACTTTTGGCCGTATCCATCATCTTCCGTTCACCGAACGACAGGTTCTTGTCATTTTTCAGAATGAGCAGATCCCGGAGCACCCGGGCAATTTCAAAAACCGAACCCGTTTTGATTTTTTCCAGATATTCCCTGTATCTCTTATTCCAGGTCTGCTTGTCGATGGTTATATCTTTATTCTTCAGGATCTCATAAACCTTCGGGACGTCATTCTCGAGAATCAATTCCCTGAGCCCTACGGACTCCGCACTACCAGTGGGGATCATGATCTTCATGCCATTGCTCATAATTTTCATGATATAGAACTTCTGAGTGCTGCCCATGACTTCCCTGCTCTCAATGGCCTCAATGACACCCACACCCTGCGCTGGATATACTGCCAAATCACCCACCTTAAACATCATACACACTCCTTAAAGCTATTTTCGAATTGCTATTACTATCAAATATTTGAAAAAACGTCAATATAATTCCCCTACCCGTTTCAAGGTCACGTCAAAGTTCGGCAATTTATTTTAAATATCATGCACTTACAGAATAAAGTGCTTTTCGCTCTTTATTTAATAAATACAATGTATTACGAATTTAGATGACTTGCCCTTGCCTACCCGTTTCTTTTTCTTCGTTTCCGGAAGAACAGGATCCATGCCCCCTCTAGATATAGCTATGCATCATAAGGGATAGCGCCTTATCAAGCTGGCCGGGCTCCCGGAGTTCATATTCTTCAACCGTCTCCCTCAGGGAATTGTAGAGGCGGCTATCGGAGAGATCATCAACGCTGCGGTAGATGCCCCTTCTCCTGCCCAGCCGAAAAATGAGCTGGTCCTTTTCCGGCAGGGCCAGATAGCGGTCAATAACGCTCAGAATCTTTTCCTTGTCCCGGGGCAATTTCCCCTCGACCTCTTCCAGCAGGTTCAGGATATGGTCACTGACCACAGAAGATTCAATGCCTTCAAGCCCTTCAATAAAAGACCGGATTTCCTTTACGACATCATTATCGCTTAAAGGAATAAAGTCACCATTCAGCATTTTGTCGTGAAGATCGGTCCCCGGCACGGCGTGCAGGGATCTCAGCCGGATGAAATCAGGATTGATCTGGTTGAGCACACGGGCCGTTTCTTCGGCATGCTCCCGCGTCCACCGGGTTCCTCCAAGCCCCGGAACCACGTACTCGCTGAGGGAGAGCCCCGCCTCAACGACATGGCGCCCTCCTTTAATGTGCTCGGCGGCGGTAACCCCCTTGCGGATATAGGCCAGCAACGGATCATATCCGCTTTCCATCCCGATGTGAATTCTCGACAATCCGGCGGACTTGAGCCGCTTCAATTCATCCACCGATTTTCTGGAAGCTGTCTTTGAACGGCAATAGGAGGTGATCCGCGTTACGAACGGAAAGGCGTTTTTGATTTCATTGAGGACGGAAACAAGAGTTTCCGTTTTCAGGATCAGTGAGTCGGCATCCTGGAGGAAAACGGATTGCCCCCCGAAATAAAGCCAGGCGGCCACGGAGCGGAAATTGTCATCGTAGGTGCTTTCCTGGCCAAAAATGAGCCGGATCACCCGATTGGTCACCTTTCCCCCTTCACCGAGTTTCGAGGACATCTCTTGAACATGGTTTACAATGTCCTGCATTTTCTTGATGTCTGCAATAATCTCATTGAGAGACCGCAGCTCAAATTTTTTCCCCCGATAAGAATTGCAGAACGCGCACTTGTTCCAGGGACAGTTGCGCGTCACCCGGATCAGCAGGCTTTTTGCCTCACTGGGCGGCCGGATTGGACCCTGTTCAAACGAAAAATCCATGTGGAACACCTCATGTGTGTGTCATGACATTCGCTCCCAAGAGGGCGATGCGCAATCAGGGAAGGAAAAAAAGCGGATTCCTTGCCCGGTTCTGGTGTCGAACCTCGAAATTAAGATACACTTTATCCTCTTCGCCGATCTTTCCAATCAGGGCGATCGTGTCCCCTTTTCGGACCGTGTCGTCCAACCGGACCTTCCGGGTTTTCAGATGGGTATAGACCGTGGCGAAATTATCTGCATGCTTGATAATGATCGTTTCACCATAATCCTTCAATTCCGATGAAAAAATCACCGTCCCGCCGGCCGCTGCAATGACGGGCGTCATATCCTTCCCGCTGATACTGATCCAGTTGTGATACATTTTGTTGGGCTGAATGCCGAAGCGGGAGATGACCCTGCCCTTGACAGGCCAGATAAACCTCTTTTTGTCAAACTGCAGCTTCCCGGAAGCTTCCGTCGGCAATTCCTCTTTGCTCAAAGAGCCGGCGGCAGCGGTTTTTACAGGCTTCGGCTGAGGGGCGGGGGGAGGCGTTTTGGGAGGCAATTCTTCCCGCTCCATCGGAGCGGCCTCCTCTTCCGGCGCTTCAGAAATCTCTCCTGCTGCGCTGCCTGGAAGGGAAGACGAAGCCTTGGGGAAATCAACATCCGAAGCCCGGCTGCCTTCAGATTTCAAAAGGGGTTTGGAATGGGGAGGGCTTTCTCCGCCGGGCGGACTCTTGGAAACAGGCGCTTCACCAGCGGAGGGCTTGTTCCACAGAGGGTCGAATCCCTGAGCCCTCAGCGACAGCATGACATCTTCGATGACCTCATTCGCATGAGGGACAAAGAGAACCTGATCCGCTTCAATCAGGTCGGGATTTTCTACATTATTGACCTCCGCCAGGTCCTGCACGTGCACGGAATACGCCCTGGCGATGCTGTAAAGGGTCTCCCCCTTCTTCACTCGATGGTATACACCTTTCGGTTTTCCAGATTTAAAACCGTAAACGTCAGAGAAGATAAACGGAATAAACAGTAGAAACAAAAAGATGAAATGTTTTTTGGAAAGGGTCAATCTGCTCAGTGTCGGCTCCTCGTTTCACAAATACATCTTAGGGAAGATCAGCCGGACCAGCCATATTCTCCAATCAGGTCTACAAAACGGCAGCCTCCCAGTTGTTCTTTTTTCAAGTCCTGCACATCCTCGGATTGTCTCGTAATTTTCAGAAGATCCTGAACAGACCTTCCACCCACCGGCACAACCAGCCTCCCTCCCACCGCCAGCTGTTCAACCAGCGGATGCGGAATTCCAGGTGCCCCCGCCGTTACCAGGATGGCGTCGAAGGGCGCTTCCTCCTTCCAGCCGTAGGTGCCGTCCCCTACCCGGATCGCCACATTGTAATATCCCAGATGATCCAGGATGCGACGGGCATTGTTGGCCAGCGACGCAACCCTCTCGATGGAAAAGATCTGTTCGGCCAGTTCCGCCAGCAGCGCTGTCTGATATCCCGAACCTGTTCCAATCTCCAGAACCCGCTCCCTCCCTTTGAGCTCCAGGGCGTCCGTCATCAGGGCCACCATGTAGGGCTGGGAAATGGTCTGCAACTCACCAATCGGGAGGGGATTGTCGTTGTAGGCCTGATCCGCCAGGGCCTCTTCGACAAAAAGATGGCGCTGTATTTTGGACATCGCCTCAAGAATGCGGGGATTTGTGACCCCCCTGGCCCGGATCTGGGTTTCAACCATCCGCCAACGCTGCTTTTGAAATCTGTCCATCATCGACCGTGCATATATCCCTTCCGCTCAGGAATTTTATAAATAGCTTCAACCCAGTGATGTTTCCGCATACCCAGAGCCTCCCGGGTAATGATCAAATAGTGATAGCGCAGTTTCGCCTCCTCTCTCAACGCGTTAAACTGGAGGATTTTTTCATTGATTTTCTCGATCATCAATGGCTCAGGCATGACCGTATCCGGAGAGAGGGCGACGTTCACGGAACCTTCCGAGCACCCCCCCGCCAGGAAACGGAGGGACCCCTCTATGTCCTCTTCCATGTCCTGCAGCTGCTGAAGGATCGAGGAGACCCTCTCACCGGCCCGGCTGAGGACTTCCGCTTTTTCTCTAAGCAGCTCCTCCTGAAGGACATTTTCGGGGGTTTTTGTCAGAAGAATCATGATTATCTTCTCCGCTTCAGTCCATAAATTTTCTATGGCGGATTTTGGAAGATTTCCCTGAATATATTAAATAAAAATAAATATTTTCAAATTCAATATTTGGTGATTATTAACATTGAACACTCCTTTTTTCAACTGAAAAGGCAAGCCCCGTCTTCTCTGATTTTTCCTTTACATCACCCGCCGCTTTCGTTAGTAAGAACTGAGAAGGAGGAAATGCCCATGGGGAAACACTCCACAGGCCACACCATGTCACAGGCCGTCAGGAACGCGTATCTGCGCAACAGCGATGACGAGACCATGGAACCTCTGGTTCTGATGGATGCCGGTCAACGGCCGGTCGGCCGCATCGGAAAAAATGATGCCGTCATTTTCTACAATATCCGTGGAGAACGTGAAATCGAACTGACCCGCAGCCTGACGGAAAGAGGGTTCTCTGCATTCTCCCCGGTGGATGACCTGTCGCTGTCCTTTGCCACCATGATTGAATACAAAAAGGGATTGAATGTGCAAGTGGCCTTTCCCCCGGAGGGAGAGGTGCGGGATACCTTAAGCGACGTCCTTTCCCGGAACCAGTTCAGCCAAGCCAAAATCACAGAAGCGGAAAAGGCGGTCCATGTTTCTTATTTCCTGAACGGGAAGAAGGAGCATCCCCTCCCGGGAGAAGAGAGGATCATCGTGCCCACACGCAGAGACGTCCATCTCTTTGATGAAGCCCCGGAGATGTCCATCGAGGCAATAACTGAAGCCATTCTCGACAAGATTGCCGATCCGTCCTGCCGGTTCATCCTTGCAAATTTCCCCAATGTGGACGTGGTCGGCCACATTGAAAATGAGCAGGCCATCCTAAGGGCCGTGGAAGCAGTCGACCGCCAGGCGGGCCGGGTCATTGAAGAGGCGAAGCGCCAGGGCTTGACGGTCATGGTCACCGCCGACCACGGGACAGTCGAAAAATGGCTCTATCCCGACGGCGTTATTGACACGGGCCACACGGACAGCCCAGTCCCCTTTATCCTTCTCCATGACACGCCGGACCTCCAGCTTCGCCGGGATGGAGCCCTGACGGACATCGCCCCGACCGTCCTTCAGCTGTTCCGCCTCCCCGTTCCGGCGGTCATGACCGGAAAATCGCTGATCACCAACCCCGATCCCGAAGGGGTCAAGCCGGCGCAAAGGCTTCTTGTTCTCATTCTCGACGGCTGGGGAGAAAGCGACCAGACCCATGGCAACCTCATTGCCCAGGCCGCCACGCCGACCATGAATCGTCTGAAAACGACCTGCCCATGGACGACCCTGAAGGCGGCAGGAGAAGCCGTCGGGCTTCCTGCAGGAACGGTGGGCAATTCAGAAGCGGGACATCTGCACATAGGTGCCGGAAGGCCGATCTATGCCGATCGGGTCCGCATCAATCAGGCCATTTCCGACGGAACGTTCTACGAGAACGAAGCCTTTCTTTCCGCCATGTCTGCGGCAAAGCGCAATTCCAAGGCCCTGCATCTGCTGGGCATCGTTTCCTTTTTCAGCTCGCACGGGTCCCTTTCGCATCTGTTTGCCCTGATGGAGATGGCCAAACGGGAAGGTGTCCCCGAGGTCTACATTCATGCCATGCTCGGCCGTCGGGGTGAACAGCCGGAAAGCGGCGCTCTGTATATTGAAAAGATTGAAAACAAGGCGGCGGAGCTGCAAAGGGGAAAGGTGGTTTCGGTCATTGGCCGGTACTGGTCCATGGACCGGGAAGAAAACTGGGACCGAATCAAAAAAACCTACGACATGCTTGTCTTCGGAACGGGGCAAGCCGTCTTCTGTCAATCATAAAAGAACGGTCAGCCCCTGTCGTGACAACATCCGGCTGAGGAAGATGGGAATATGGAACATCGAATCGGAAACAGAAGAGTCGTCCTGGTTCAGGGCGACATCATCCTGGAGGAAACGGATGCCCTGGTCAATGCCGCCAACAGCGGCCTGAGAGGCGGGGGCGGGGTCGACGGCGCCATTCACCGGGCCGGCGGACCGGCCATTATGGCTCAATGCCGCAAAATCGGGGGTTGCCCCCCCGGCCAGGCGGTCATAACCACGGGCGGCAATCTCAAGGCCCGGTACGTTATTCACACCGTCGGTCCAATTTATCGGGGCGGCACCCACGGTGAAGCGGACATCCTGGCCGGCGCGTACCGGGAAAGCCTGAAACTGGCTTCCGCAAACAGGTTGAAAAGCCTGTCCTTCCCGGCCATCAGCGCGGGGGTTTATGGCTATCCGCTCCAGGAGGCCGCCAGGATTGCCCTGACAACGGTCCTTGACTACCTCGCGGCCCACCGGGACATCGAGCTTGTCCGCTTTGTCCTGTTTGGACAGGAGACCTTCGAGGCCTTTTCAGCCGTTCTCCGGGACCTTATTCCGTCATATTAACGTTTCCTGCTTCCTGGTGACCTCGGCCTTGATCCGGTTCAGGGTATCCATCAGGGTTTCGGAGACGTTCTCGCGGATATCACCGGCGACGACGATATACATCACGTCGTCACCGACAGGGTGCAGACCTTCGCGGATTTCAACGAGGACTTCCACAATGCCCGGCCGCTTCTTCGCCTCCGCTACAATGGCTTCAAGGCGCTGCCGGTCGGCTGTTAAAGTAAGCTCGGAGACGGGCTTCCCGTCCCGGGTCGTCGCCCGGACCACGCCGTTATGACACAGAATCATCCCCGCCTTATGAAAATCGGGGTGACTCTTTACCTTTTGAATCATTTCCATCAGATCCATCGCAACCTCCTTTTTCGAATCCCTGAAAAAAATAAGGGACGTTTAGAATAACCGAGATCCCGCTCAAACCCGTATTGACCCGAACCCTTAACTATGAGAAGAGATTGGCCATGCGAAGAAGAGCTGCACAGAAAAAAATGGAACCTCTTGGCCCGGTTCTTCAGAAGGCCTTGAAGAGGCGGCATGTTCCCTTTGATCTCGAAGAGAAGCGGATCCTCGCCCTTTGGGACCGGGCTGTCGGTCCCCAGATTGCCGCCCAGACAAGGCCCAGCCGTATCAGGGCCAGGACGCTCTTTGTGGCCGTTTCCACATCGGTCTGGATGCAGCAGCTCCATTTTCTCAAAGAGAATATCATCAGGCAGTTCAATTCCATAGCACAAAAAGAGGAAATCCGGAATATTTTCTTTTCTCTGGGCCGGGTTGACGCCCGTCCGGCAACCCCTTCCGCCCTGCCCCCTTCTTCAGCTTCAGAAGCCTCCCGAAGCCTGAAAAAAAGGGATTTCCAGATGATCGCCGACTGCACGAAACACATCGCCGACGAAGAGCTCCGGGAAATCGTCAAGCGCGTCATGACGAAGGAAATCAGCCGCCGCCGGCTGTCGGAAACCGGTTAAGTTCCCTGAAAATCTCCTCCATGTCTTCGGTATAAAGCTCCGAATCTCTGTAGATGAAAAGGGGAGGAAGAACCTCCAGCTCCTCACCGCCTCCCTTGCAGCCCTCCGACAGGACAAAGGTCCCCGCTGTGTCGCTCCGGGAATGAACCAACCGGAACCGTTTAGGCTCGAGGGCCGCTTCCCGCATTCCCGCGATAAGGGACACCAGCCGCTGAGCGGGATAGATCACAAAGAAGCGACCGCCCGGTTTCAAGACATAGGCGGCCGCTTCAAGAAAGTCCCGCAGATCCCCCCGGATCTCGTGCCTTGCCAGAGCCTTCTCACCCAGGGGGTTGATTCGTCCGGCATTCGCCTTCCGATAAGGTGGATTGCAGACAACGGCATCAAAAGATCCCGCATCAAAAAACCGGCGGATTTGACGGATATCTCCCGCCTTAAAGGACACCCTGTCATCGAGACCATTCAGGGCCGCGCTGCGCATGGCCATTTCAACCATGCCCTCCTGGATGTCGATCCCCGCAGCCCGGACATCCGGCCGTTGCATGGCGGTGATGAGGGCAAGAACCCCGCTGCCCGTTCCCATGTCCAGAAGCGAATGATCCTGCCCCAGACGGATGAAAGAAGCCAGCAACAGGGCATCCAGGGAAAAGCGATAGCCCTTCTTCTTCTGGATAACCTGGAGGCGGCCGTTCAGAAGGCCGTCCACGGTCTCGTCTTCCCGCGCCAGAATCATGATGCCCCCTGTGCCGGCCCTCCCGCTAAGAAAGGCGATGGACAAACAGGCCGCTGCGCAGTTTCGGTTCAAACCAGGTGGATTTGGGAGGCATGACCAGTCCGGCATCCGCCACCGCCATCAGCTGCTCCAATGTTGTGGGAAAAAGGGAAAAGGCAACGGCGAACTTGCCGGAATCCACCAGCCGCTCCAGCTCTTTCATTCCCCGGATGCCCCCGACAAAATCAATGCGCTGGTCCGTCCGGGGATCCTCAATGCCCAGCAACGGTTCCAGAAGGTGGTTCTGCAGAATGGATACGTCAAGACGGCCGATGGGATCGGCTTCATCACAGAGATGTTCCCGTGCAATCAGCTGGTGCCACTTCCCGTCCAGATACATGCCGTAAGAATGGAACGCCTCGGGAGATTTCCTGCTGAAATCGGGGCGGATTTCAAACTTTTCTTCGACCTTCCGGAAAAAGGTCTCCCTATCCAAACCGTTGAGGTCCCGGACGGCCCGGTTGTAGTCCATGATCCTCAACTGATTGTGGGGGAAGATCACGGACAGGAAAAAATTGTAGGGTTCGTCGCCCCGGTGCCCGGGATTGTTTTCCCGCCGGGAGCGGCAGACGGAACAGGCTGCAGCCGCCCGATGGTGGCCATCGGCGATATAAAGCGCATCGAGTCCTTTCAGCCCTTCCTCCAGTCTGCGGACATCTGTCGGATCGCTTACGACCCATACCCTGTGCACGATCCCGTCATCGGCGGCAAAGTCGTATTCAGGGGAGGCTGCTTTGAAATCCCGGACCAGGCGGTCAAGGTCGTCCGTCGACCGGTAGGTCAGGAAGACCGGCCCCGTCTGGGCGTTGACCGTATCGACATGGCGGGTCCGCTCCAGTTCCTTGTCCGCCCGCGTCAATTCATGCTTTTTGATCCGCCCCGATTCATATTCGGCGACGCTGGCGCAGCCGACGATCCCCGTCTGCTCGTGATCGCCCATGCGCTGCTGATAGATATAAAAACCGGGGGTTCTCTCCTGGAAAACAACGCCCTGGCGAACCAGGCTGTCCAGATTTTCTCTGGCCCTTGCGAACACCTTTTCCGGCACGTCGCACTCGGGCGGATCCAGATCGATTTCAGATTTTTCAACCCGCAGGAAACTCAGGGGGTTACCGGAAGCAAACGCCCTGGCTTCGTCCCGGTTGAGGACATCATAGGGAAGGGAGGCCACATCCCTGGCAAAGGAACGAGCCGGTCTCAGGGCTCGAAAGGGGATCACGACGGACATAACGAATTCTCCTGATATGAAATTTGCCCGAATACTGACACATTGAAATCGCTAAATCAATCCCCAAACAGGCCTGCGGCCCCCTCGGGGCGTAGAAATCAGAAATCCGCACAACCTGTTCCGGCCCCGGTCTGCGATGTTGGCGCGGTCCGCGGCCTCATCGGGAAACCCACTCAAGATTTCAGGCTGCCGTTCAGCGAACGGATAGCTGCCACAAAAGCCTTCAACCTGGCTGGATCTTTTCTCCCCACCGGGTTTTCGACGCCGCTGATCACGTCCACCCCGTGGGGATTCACAGCAGCGACGGCCATCGCAACGTTGTCGGCGTTCAGTCCCCCGGCAAGAATAACGGGCACCCGGACCTGATCCCGTATGATCCGGGCAAGGCCCCAATCCATGTTCCGACCGGTCCCCGCCGGTCGGGATTCGCTGACGGAATCCAGGACCAGTCCATCCACCCCCGTATCCTCTATCTGCCGGGCGGCATCGACCGGGTCTTCACAGGAGGATCGGCACCTCCCCGTTTCGACGGAAAACCGCAGCGGCTTGAGGACCTTCACCCCAAGCGCATGGATGGCGGACACCAGCTCCGCCGTCACGGAAATGTGTTCATTGCCGTGAAGCTGCACCGAACTGGGCTTCAAAAGCTGCGTCAATTCGATGATCGTCCGGGGGTCCTCCCCGACCACAATGACCGGCGAGACGGAAGGAGGGACGCTGCGGATGAGCTTCCCGGCCTGCTCCCGATCAAGATTCCAGGGGACATCGATGGGGTATTCCACAACGAAGCCCAGATCGTCAACGCCCTCCGCCGCACAGAGGCGGATGTCCTCGACGTTCGTGATGCCGCAGATCTTGATCCGTGTCATACCGGCCATCCTACGGCGATCAGCTCGTCCAGGAAAGAACCCACGTGCTCCGCTTTCAGCACGGCCGTACCAACCAGAACGGCATCGGCGCCGCTTCTGCCGGCGCGGCGGACATCCGCCGCCGAGCGGATCGAGCTCTCACTGATCAGGATACGGGATCCCCGACAGAAGCCCGCAAGCTCCTCCGTCCGGCTCACATCGGAATCGTCCACTTCAAAGACGGTGATGTCCCGATTGTTGATTCCCCGCAGATCGAAGGGGAGATGCTCAATCTTCCTGATCTCTGCCGCATCGTGCCCCTCCACCAGGGTCTCCAGGCCGCATTCCCTGGCCGCCTCGATGAGCCGCGCCATCTGCCCCAGATCAAGCATGGCCGTGATCAGGAGGATCGCTGAAGCGCCGCGGGCGGCCGATTCCTGAACCTGTCGTTCCGTGGTGATGAAGTCCTTGTGGAGGACGGGGACGCCGACCGCGGCGGCGACCTCCTTCAGAAGGCCCATGTGGCCGCCAAAGTGCGCCGTTTCGGTCACGACGCTGATTCCCGCCACAGGGCGCTGTGACATTTCCTGCGCCAGCACCACCGGATCGCGGCCCCGCAGAAGGTCGCCCTCCTTGTCCGACCGCACCTTGATCTCGGATATCACGGGAAAGAGGCCTGAGCGCTGCCGCATTCGTATGGACGCGGACAGAGGCGGCTTGCCCCCTCCTCCGCACCGGGCTTCCTTCTTTTCTCTATCGAAATTCCCGTCACGCGGCATGTGACATTTCCACCAGTTCATTGAGCTTTCTCTGTGCCGCACCGGAATCGATCAGGGAGCGGGACAGCTCAATCCCCTCCTGGATGCTGGGCGTCTTGCCACTCACATAGAGCGTGGCGGCATTGTTCAGAATCAGGAAATCCCGGCGGGGTCCCCGCTCCGTGCCGGCAAAGATGTTTCGAATCAGCCGGGCGTTGAACTCCGGTGTGCCGCCGGCGATATCGCTGAGCGTGCAGCGCTTCAGGCCGAAATCCTCCGGGACGAACTCGTAGTACTTGATCTGCTTCTGCTTGATTTCCGCAATCGAGGTCTTGCCGATCAGGGATATCTCATCCAGCCCATCCATGCCGTGGGCAATGATGACATGGTTGAAATCCATTTCAGCGACCACTTCCGCCATCATATTGACCAGCTCCGGCTTGTAGACACCCATGGTATGGTTCCTGGCGCCGGCAGGATTGATGAGCGGGCCGATGATCGTGAAAAAGATCGTCTTGATGCCGAGCTGGTTTTCCGGCCCAAATACCTTGAGCATGACGGGATGGAAATTGGGGGCATAGATGAAGCTGATCCCGATGTCCTCGATCATCCGGGCCACCTGCTCCGGGGTCCGATCGATGTTGACGCCCAGGGCCTCCAGGACATCGGCGCTGCCCGAGGATGACGAAATGGAGCGGCTGCCGTGCTTGGCCACCGGAATGCCGGCGGAGGCCGCCATGATGGCATTGGCGGTGCTCACGTTGAAGGTGGTCAATCCGCCTCCGGTCCCGCATGTGTCCGTGAGTTCCGCTGTCGTGGAGACCTTGATGGGTACACAGTTTCGGCGCATAGCCTGGGCGATATAGGCCACTTCCTTGATGCTGGGACCCTTGCACAGAAGACCGACCAGAAATCCGGCAATCTGCACGTCGGACAATTGCCCGGCGTTGATGGCATCGATCACGTTGTTGATTTCACTTTTATCGAGGTTGAAGTGCTCCGTCAGCTTGGCCAGAATCGGCGTGATCGTCTTTTTGCCGTTCTCCAGCACCATGCCAGCCTCCGGAGCGTCCTCCGGCATGATCAATGCCGAAGGAGCGCCCACGATAAGTTCATGGAACTTATAGGTCTTAAAGGCCATCATGGTTCTTGTCGACAGAACGCCCTCCATATTCTGCATCTTCTCCGTCACGATGTCCGCCAGATTTTCGTAGTCCTGGACCTGAATCTTGGCCATCAGATCATACTCGCCGGTTATCGACAGGACTTCCACGACCTCGTCGATGGCTCCCACCTTGTTGGCCAGCCCGGAGATTGTTCCCTTCTCTGCCTTAAAAAGAACCAGTGCTGTAATCATCAACATATCCTCCTTTATGAAATAGCTTGTCTCTCGGCGATACTGCTCCGGGGGACACCCTCTGCATCCGCCGAGAGTTCCCTCCACCCGGTCATGGAATTGGAACGAATGCCCAGGCAAGCCGGCTCACGCTAGACAAAAAAAGGCCGCAGGCATTGGATCTGCCTACGGCCCCCTGCTGTTTTATTTGATGCGGCTCAATGGCAAAGGAAAGTCACGCCGGCGGACCCGAATATGGCGGTCCACCACCAGAACTGGATGGCCTTTTCGCTGTTGAAAACGTGCTCCATGATTATCCTTCACCCTTTCTGATCGACCTTTTAATTAAAATTTATTTTTCATGTCAAGTACTTTATATTGAAACAAGTTGTTATATTTTTGCCGCTCCGGCACAGGTTGCACTTTCCCGGCTCCCGTACCCTGGAGACAGTATGATCCCGATTCCCGGAACAACACCACAGAAGCACCGGGAGCAGAACCTGGCCAGGCTGCAGTCGAGGGGCCCCTGATGCGCTTGCAAGTGTGCCGAATGGGTATCCCACCGGATCGTTTCCGCTTGTGGGAATTCCGGCATCAGGGGAGCTTTTTCATCCCCTATGGGGAGAGCACGTTCAGAGGGCATCGGGGAAGTTAAAGGAGAGAAAATGAGTGAGGAAAATAAATCCATCCATGAGTTCGATTTCAAATTGATCTGCGAATATTTTTCAAGCGTAGAACGGCAGGGGCCCGGAAGCCCCGAAGTAACGCTTAAAGCCCTGAGTTTTATTGACAACCTGACAGGGGAGTCACACATTGCCGATATCGGCTGTGGAACCGGCGGCCAGACGATGGTGCTCGCCGATCATGCGCCGGGGCATATTACAGGCATTGATTTGTTTGCCGACTTCATCGATATCTTCAACGCCAACAGCTGGAAACGGAACCTCCAGGATAGAGTGCGGGGCGTGGTCGGCTCCATGGAGCATCTTGCCTTCCAGAAGGAAGAACTGGATTTGATCTGGTCGGAAGGTGCGATCTATAACATCGGGTTTGAGCGGGGCATAACCGAATGGCGGAAGTTCCTGAAACAAGGGGGATATCTTGCCGTTTCAGAAGCATCCTGGTTCACGCAAAGGCGGCCTGTTGAAATCGAGCGGTACTGGCAAGATGCTTATCCGGAAATCGACATCATCTCCCATAAAGTCGGACAAATGGAAAAAGCCGGATATATACCGATAGCGACGTTTGTCTTGCCTGAAAACTGCTGGACGGAACATTTTTATGCTCCGCAGGTTTCTGCACAGGAGAAATTTCTAACAAAGCATGCCGGCAACAAAACAGCCGAAGAGCTCGTAGAAAACCAACGGCATGAAGCCAGGCTCTATGAGATGTATAAGGAGTTTTACGGGTATGTGTTCTATATCGGGAAAAAGATTTGAAGAAATGGACGCATGCCGTCGCCACCGCGGCATCAAACGCTGAAAACCAGGCTCGGCGGGATAGTTCGGATTTCAATGGCCCGCCCAAAGATACCTTTCCGGTTGCCGGTTTCCCGGACCTGGTGCACGTCGATGCACAGAGGGACAGCCTGCCAGACCCGGAACGAAACGGCTCTTGCCCTTACGCCCCTTCCCTTCGAGAGATCTCTGCCGGCGTCCTACAGCGCCCGCATCCATTCAGGCTTCAAGCGAACGTCCCCTCGCAGGGCCGCATCGATCAGATCGAGGGCCTTCTGCTTCCCGCCGGGAAATTTCGCCTTGATCGGTAGATAGTTTGAGGCGTGGTTCGAGAAAAAATACCCCCGGCTCAGATTGGTATGGGCAATCATTTCCCGCAGCTCCATCAGAAGTCCGGCCTGATCGGGAAGTTCAAATCTGCCGCTGAGATAATCCTCATGTAGCGGCGTACCGGGAATGAGCATCACGGTCAACGCCCCCACAAAATCAGGATCCATGGCGCTGAGGAGTTCACCCGTCGCCCGGGCGTGCCGGAGGGATTTTTCCCGCCCGCCGATCCCCAGAAGAACCGTCACCCACACCTGGATGCCCGCCTCCTTCAATTTCCGTCCCATCTCAATGCAGGTCGCAGCGGTGGAACCCTTCTGGATTGCCTCCCGGACCTCATCGTCACCGGTTTCCACCCCCAGATAAAGAATGCGGAGATTGTGCCGGCGCAGCTCCTCCAGTTCCTCACTGGTTTTCTTCTTGATGCTCTTTACGTTTGCATAGGCGCCGACCTGCTGAACCCGGGGCAGGTGCTCTTCAATCTGTTCCAGGATCCACATCAGCCTTTTCTGTGGGATGATCAGGGCGTCTCCATCCATCAGAAACAGGCGGTTATTGTGGGACATATGGCGCGCCGCGTAGCGGACGTCGCTCAGGATGATATCATTATCCTTGATCCGAAAGCTCTTGTCACGGTATGTGCCGCAGAAGGTGCAGCGGTTGTGGGAGCAGCCGAGGGTTACCTGCAGGAGGATGCTGTCCGCCTCGCTTGGCGGCCGGATACAAAATCCCTCGTAGTGCATCCCTTCGTCTTCGGAAAAAATACTCACCAGAAACCTCCTTAACTTTGACATCATGGCTGAAAGACCGCCTTCCGCCCGGATAGGCGGCCGTCACCGGGATTTTCCGTTCAGTATGCTTAATTTATGCACGACACCCGAAGATGTAAACACGGCCCCCTCTTTTTCCGCCGCTCCAGAAACAAGAATGGGGACTTAGAAATCAGATCTAAATCCCCATCATATCAGATTTTTAAAATGGTGCCGAAGCCGGGATTTGAACCCGGACAGGCGTTCGCCCACTAGACCCTGAACCTAGCGCGTCTACCAATTCCGCCACTTCGGCATCCGTAAGTCCGGAGCTTCCTATCCGGAAGCAGGTGCTTTTTTACAATGATCCTTTTGGCCTTGTCAAGCAAAATTGAGTTTCAAAATTATGCCGATAGTGCTAAGAACCTCCGCTGAGCTTATATCGTATTCATTCTCTAAAATATCACCAGGAGATGCCACGGAAACAGAATCACCATGAAAATCATTAACGGCTTTGACAATGTATCGGGGGAATTCAAAGGCGCAGTCGCCACCATCGGTAACTTCGACGGAGTCCATCTCG
>JAVETB010000138.1:0-4611 GCA_034006265.1 Syntrophus sp. (in: bacteria)
TTAAAGAGCGATGCCGCCTGCTATTGGTCCATCTGGAGCGGCTTCCAGAAACGTTGCGACTTAACATCAACCGACAGGTTGCTTGTGGTGCCTGATCAGCTGAAGCCTTTTTGCGATGCCATCAAGTGTATTGAGTTTTCTTTTTTCAGCGTGTACCAAACGATCCTGTTTTTGCTGCCCTTCTACCTGCTTAGTTTGGGACGGTCGTTCTTTTTTTATGTGCTTTTTGGCTGGTTGTAGTGTATTCCGTTTTCTTTTTTCAGCGTGTACCAAACGATCCTGTTTTTGTCGGTCTTCTACCTGCTTAGTTTGGGACGGTCGTTCTTTCTTTATATGCTTTTGGGCTGGCTGTAGTGTATTTAAGCGGCTTTTTTCAGCGTGTACCAAACGATCCTAGTTTCGCCGCCCTTCTACCTGCTTAGTTTGGGACGGCTGTCGCCAACCCTCCCCTTTTTGCTTTCGGATATAGGCTACACCACCCGCCGGGCATTCCACTCGGCGTGCCCCCTTTTTAAGATCTTGACTTTTTTTGGCGAGTGGTAAGATGGCCTCAAATGCGACTTAGTCGTTCTGCAGGTCGACTATCTCGCATTTGCCGGAAAGAGAGACGGGGAGCCGAAGATGAAATGCGACTTAGTCGTTCCCCAGGTCGACTATGTCGCATTTGCAGAAACAGCCCGCCAGCTCGCCGAAACGAAATGCGACTCAGTCGTTCTCCAGGTCGACTATGTCGCATATGGGGCGAAAGGGTGCGTATTCCGGGGAGGGTACGGCTGACGAGTTGGCCGAGGGGGAGCGATTATGTTGGACCCCATTGTGGCGGCAGGGGATCCCTGCTGTTGGTGGAGTCCTCCTGTCCGAAAATCTATTCAATAAAAATGGTGGATCGATCGAGAATCCCCTGTTATCCTGCTCGGGAGCACTTTAAATCCATTCAGATATCTATTCAGGAGCGTCATGCCGCGACCGGTCGAACAGCTTCTCGCCCTGCTGCGAACGGGGGCCAAGAACGCGAAAGAACTGCAGCTGGCTCTCGGGGTCAGTCAGCCGACCTTGTCCCGGCTGCTTGCGGGCATGGACGGGCAGGTCGTCGCCCTCGGGCGGGCACGGCAGACCCGTTACGGTTTGCCGAGGGATGTCAGGGGCGCCGGCGGGGAATTCCCCGTCTACCGGATCTCTCCGACCGGAGACGCGGAAGCAGCGGGAACGCTGCTGGCGTTGCAGGGGGGGGAATACTGGTGGCAGCCGGCGGCGGGGTCGGGCGAACTGTTGCGGCATTTGCCCTGGTTCATTCAGGATCTGCGCCCGGACGGATTCATGGGGCGGGCCTTCGCCCATCTTCAGAGCCGGGAGCTGAACCTTCCTGCGCGGCTTTCCGACTGGAACGAGGAGCATGTGCTGCTGGCCCTTTCCCGCAAGGGGGAGGACGGCATGGGCAACCTCATCCTCGGGGAACTCTCCTTGCAGCGCTACTTCCAGTCCGCCCGGGAGCAGCCGGCTCCGGTGCTTCCCCCGGAACTGCCGGCCCGCTATGAGGCCTTCGCCCGGGCCGCCCTGGCCGGCGATCCTCCCGGATCTTCCGCCGGGGGCGAGCAGCCCAAGTTTGCCGCCCTTCTCGCGGAAGGGGAGGAGTTCCGCCATGTCCTGGTCAAGTTCTCGCCGACCACGGATACTCCCTCCGGTCGCCGCTGGGCCGACCTGCTGATCTGTGAACATCTGGCCCTGGAGGAACTTCGCTCCCAGGGCCTCCGCGCCGCTTCAACCCGGATTCATGTCACCGAAACGCGGACCTTTCTCGAAGTTACCCGTTTCGACCGGCAGGGGCGGTTCGGACGGCTGTCGCTGGTTTCCCTGGCGGCGGTGGATAACGAATTCTTCGGCCACCTGGACAACTGGTCGGCGGCGGCAAGCCGACTGGAGAAGGCGGGAATGCTCTCGGCGGAAGACGCCGACAGACTTCGCCGGCTCTCGGCCTTCAGCACCCTGATCGCCAACACCGACCAGCACTTCGGCAACATCTCCCTGATCGAAACGGAGGGCAAGCCCCGTTTCTCCCTCGCGCCCGCCTACGACGTGCTGCCCATGCTCTATCGTCCGCACCAGGGGGAAGTCCCCGCCCGCGCCTTCACCCCGCCCCATCCCGACGCCGCCGTCGCCGGCCAGTGGGAAAGCGCGCGCCAAGCCGCCCTTCGCTTCTGGGCGACGGCCGCCGCCGACAAGCGGATATCGCCCGACTTCCGGGAAATCTGTTCCTGCAATCAGGGGATGATCCAGGATTTGGGCAACGGCCCGCGTCTGCTTGGCGGGTAGGGAAACCCCGACCGGCGACCGCTTATTTCACCGTTCGGTGGAAAAAAGGCGGGCGGTCCTGGAAGCGTCCGAAAATTAACCGTTCGGTATTATTTTGTTGCGACGCGGAGGCAAGCCGCTTATTGTTAACCGAACGGTTAAATTATCTCGCACGGGGGAGGCTGTGGTGATTCGGAGCGAAGAGCGGACGCGCGCGATCAACGGACCCAAAGATCTTGGCGAGCTGCTGCGGAAAAAACGCAAGGCGCAGCAACTGACCCAGGGACAGGTCGCCGATTTCTGCGGGGTGAGCGTCAAGTTCATCTCGGAGGTCGAGCGCGGCAAGGAAACGGCGGAGATCGGCAAGGTGCTTCATCTCCTTAAAATGCTCGGCATCGATCTGTTTGCCGACCTTCGGGAGTGAACTCCATGAGCCGGGTTCTTCATGTCTACATCAACGGGGCCAAGGTCGGTGAGTTGGCGGAAGGCGACCTGTCCTTCACTTACGACGCTTCTTGGCTGAGCGGCAAAGCTCCCTGCCCTCTGTCGCTCTCCCTGCCGTTGCAGGACGAACCGCTGCCGACGGATCGTTCCCGCGCATTTTTCGCGAACCTGTTGCCCGAAGGGCAGGTGCGGGATCACTTCGCCCGCAAGTACCGAGTCTCCCCCGACGACGATTTCGCCCTGCTTACCGCCCTGGGCGGCGATTGCGCCGGGGCGGCGGCCCTCCATTCCGAAACTCTCGACGGGTTTTCCCAATCCCCCCCTTCCCGGTATCGCCCGCTGACGGACGCCGATTTCGGCAAGCTCCTCGACGAAGCCTATATCATGGACCCGTCGTTTCTCGACGAAGGCGAGCACACCCGGCTTTCCCTGGCCGGCGTGCAGGACAAGATTCCGGTCGCGCTGCAGGGAGAAACCATCCTTCTGCCGCTGGACGGAGCTCCCAGCACGCATATCCTCAAACCGCCGAATCCGCGCTTCCCTGGCCTGGTGGAAAACGAAGCCTTCTGCATGGGCCTGGGCGGGGCCATGGGGCTGAGGGTCCCCAACGCCTTTCTGTTGCCGGTCAAGGAGCGGGAACCGATCTATCTCGTCGAACGCTACGACCGCCACGTCGGCGACGAGGACATCGTTCGCATCCATCAGGAAGACTTCTGCCAGGCGACGGGCATTTCATACCGGCACAAATATGAAGAAAAGGGCGGGCCGGGATTCCGGGTCTGCTTCCAGGTCATCGGCCAGTGCCGGAATCCCCTGGCCGAGCGGATCCGGCTGATCGAGCTGGCGATCTACAATTTCCTGATCGGCAACGCCGACTGCCATGCTAAAAACCTGTCCCTGCTCTACGACCATGGCCCCAGCCCCTCCTTCGCGCCCGCTTACGATCTGGTCTGTACCGGCATCTATGGCCTGAGCCGAAGGATGGCCATGGCGATCGGCAGCGTCTATGACCCTCGCGACGTCACCGGCCAGGCCTGGATTGCCTTTGCTGAAGAGGCCGGGTCGAGGTCGCCCAAGCCCGTCGTGGACACCTTGCGGCGAATGGCGACGGAAATCCCGGGAAAGGCCAGGGAGATGGCGGCCGGAATGACCGCCCGTTATGGGGAACATCCGGTCTACGAGGAGATTGCCCAGCTGATAAATCACCGGGCGGAAGTGTCCCTGAGACAGCTTCGCCACGTATGATCCCCCCTGAAAGCCAAACCCCCGGTCAGGAGGATCCTGCCGGGGGCTGGTCGTTGAGTGTGCAACGACAATACGTCGGTATGTTCGCTTCCGCTACCGTCTGCCCGGCGGCGAACAGGCTTTGGGCCTGTTTGATTTTCCCTGGTTGATGATTGGCATCTACCCCTCATTGTAGGTTGGGGAGGATGTCGGTCTACGTACCCCATGGCGTCGTAAATCTCGGAATTGATCAACGTAAATTTCGGAATTGACGACCCTGGAATCCGAGTCCGGGACTTCCAAATAACCGCTTCCAGGGGAAATTTGAAGCCAGATTTTTCCAAAGTGTCCGGGAAAAATTTCGTACGTACGAAATTTTCACTCTGCCAAAGAGCCCGGCCCGGTGGCATTGGTCTTGTGCCGAAAAAACGTCCACTTCCCGATCCCGACAACCTTGCAGGCTTCCTATCAATCATGTACAATTAACGCTTAAAAGTAGTCTTGATTGATAAAGGAGAGCACCATGAACAGCATGACACTAGAGCAGCTACGCGCCACGGCTAGCGCCGGAGGCGTGACGGGTGTAACCCTGAAAGGGCAGGGCGGCGGCTTCTTCGTTGAAATCGCCACCCGTAGCGGCCAAGGCGCCTTTTT
>JAVETB010000139.1:0-4594 GCA_034006265.1 Syntrophus sp. (in: bacteria)
AGGTAAGCGGCGACAATGCCTGCCACACCGGCACCAACAACGGCTATGCGCAATCGCTGATCGTTCATGGTCATCGGCTCCCCGGAAGAGGACTCCGGACTTCCCGGCGGAAGGACGGGGTCCGGAGTCAGATGCGGCCGCGAATCCAGGTGATGATCCGACCCAAGACCGGCACCTGCTCGTAAATGATTCCCGTATCCCAGTAATCCTGATGAAAGGTGATGTATCCCTGGGCGTCAAAGCGCACATGGGACATTCCGACAGCCTGAATCGGTTTTTCCCTGTTGCGCTTGAGCGTCAGATGCATGATCCAGCGGAAGTAGTAGTTTCCGTCATGCACGGCCACATCCTGGATGTCGAAGGTGCATGAGTGGACCGCTTCCGTACTCGAGATGAAATAGGCGGTTATGGCCTCGATCCCCTGAACCTCCCGGAAACCGTCGCGGAAATAGGCATTGGGGCCGTAGAGGCCTCCGATCCGTCCCCGGATCCGCTCTTCGGAAAAGATTTCGTAGAAGGCGCGGAAATTTTCGATGGCAGCCTTCTCCTTCTCCGAACCCGGAGCCGGTGGAGCGATGACGCCGGGATCCGTCTTCATAAGGTAACTGCGGTAATTTTCCATATAGACCCCCTGTCGTTCAGGATCAGCAGCACATCCGCTGATGGCAAGACAGACAAAAACAAGAGAGATCATGACTCTTCCGGTGCGCATTTCAAATCGCTCCTGTCAAAAGCATAACGGTCTGGATCTTCCTAATAAAAAGTGATGGAGGAAAAGGGGCCGTTCCTTTTTGCTTGACGGCCTTTTTCTTCGTTTCTGAAAGGGTGAAACTACTGCATGCCGGCTTCAATAGAAAGCAAGCCCCAGCCACAGAGCCACTCCGAACACGGCGTGCAGCGCAAGCTGCTCGTACCACGCCGAGGGTGCCGCACGCCTGCCCAGCAGGCCCTGGCCCGCTATGGGAAGCGCAAGCAAGAGCATGGACAGCCAGAGGACAAAGACGTAGGCAGCCAGTGCAGCTGAATTCAACGGGTCAAATTTCAACAGCCGCGACAAGACATAGTACACCACCCCGAACGCGGCGCTGGTGACGAGATGAACGACGACGCCCACAACGTACACAAGGGGCTTTCCCGCTCGAATCCCGGCTGTCCTCAAAGCAAAGTCCCCATCGATCAGAAGCAGGTTCGCCTTGATCACCCCCCGGCGATATCCGAATTCGGTTAATGCCGCCATGGCTGCTCCCGCGATGAGCGCCGCCACGGTGACCTCGACTGCTGTCATTGGCACCCCTCCCTCCGCTAAATAAACACAGAAAACTGCGATTCGGGAACGATGAGCACGCTGTCGGGTTTTTCCAGTTCAGGGGCGGCCAGCAGGCCGGCCTCAACGGGAAGGGGAAACCGGATCTGCAGGAGCGACAGACGGCGCACATCCAGAACCTGGTGTTTGATGGCGATTCGCTTCAAACGTTCGCCGCTGCCGATGAATCCTGCAAGCGGCCCCGTAATGACATCGATGACCGTGGCGTCAGAATCCTCAGCCGGAGCAGACTTCATCTGGATCTCGATTTCCCCGTTCCAGTCGCCGGCGGCCTTGTAGAAATCCGCACCGCTTCCATCCTGCTCCGCAGCCAGGCTGAAGGAAATGCGTTCCCAGGGGATACCCAGTAGACGAGTCGCCACGGGGATGAGATTGGAAGAGACACCGCTTCGAAAAAAGTAAACCGCCGGGTCGCCCGTCTTCGGATCGATGACATAGGTACGAAGGTTGAGCTGATCGTAACTGACACTTGGCCATCCCAGGAAGGACAGGTGCACCTTTCTGCACTGCATGGCCACAATCGACAGAAAGACAGCGCTTCCCGTCGCATTGAGCCGCAACCCCGGAGGAACCATCGGGCGGAGCCGGTCGACAGGGACAAGATAGGAAAGATACAGCACATTCTGCAGTTCCATTTTGACCATCAGCCGTTGAAATTGCGCAACCATTTCCACATCCTTCTCTACCCGGAGGGCCATTAAGAAAAGAACGTCTGCTTGACAAACCTGAAGGCCGATTTTAGTTTAAAGTGTCTTTTGCTGAATGTCAATGCATGGAAATTCTCCCGTGCAAGGCCGGTGTCTTTTTCTCGGCGCGGCAGGATAATCCTGAAGGTCGTTCGGAGGGGCTTTTTTATGAGGATTCTGATTTCAGGAGCGTCAGGTTTTATCGGCTCCATCCTGGTTCCGCATCTTCAAGCACAGGGGCACACGGTCCTTCGACTCGTACGGAACAGGGCGCAGGACGGCCTGTTCTGGAGCCCCCGGGAAGGCGTCATCGACCTGCAGGGTGATGAAATCATCGACGCAGCCATAAATCTCTCCGGGGACAATCTCGGACAGGGAAGATGGACGAAGGCAAAGAAGAAAAGAATCCTGTCCAGCCGGATCCGCAGCACCTCACTCCTGGCCGGAACCCTTGCCGGTTTGAGCAGGCCTCCGCAGGTGCTTCTCTCCTCTTCCGGCATCGGCTTCTATGGGAGTTGCGGGGACGCGTTCGTCAATGAAGACGGGCCTGGGGGGAAAGGCTTTCTGGCCGAAACAGGCCGGAAGTGGGAGTCCGCCGCTCTTGCGGCGCAGGAGGCGGGTATCCGCGTGGTCTACCTTCGCATCAGCCCTGTGCTCAGCCGGCAGGGGGGCATGCTGCAGCGCTTGCTCCCCTTTTACAAATTCGGCCTGGGGGCCGTTCTGGGTTCGGGAAGGCAGTACATGAGCTGGATCGCCATCGATGACCTCATAGCCGCCATCGTTCATGTCCTCTGCCGCGAGTCGCTCTCCGGGCCGGTCAACCTGTGCGCACCTTATCCCGTCACCAACCGCGAATTCACGGAACACCTGAATCGGATACTGAAGCGCCCCACCCTCTTTCGGATCCCCGCATTCCTGCTGCGCGCCCTCTTCGGTGAAATGGCCGACGAGGAGTTTCTCGCCTCCCTTAGAGCCGTTCCGGACAAGCTGATCGCTTCAGGGTTCGAGTTTCAATATCCGGGGATTGAAGAGGCGCTGCGGCACGAACTGAAAGGGCCACCATGCGCCTGGACTGTCACTCCCAGCCGATAATCTCGTATCCCCTTTCCTGGAGGCAGCGGGTCACGAAATTCTTGAAAATGGGGCTCGGTTCCGAAGCATGGATGATGCCGTGCACCAGTCCCGCTGCGGCGCCTGCTGCGGCGCCGACGCCTGCACCCCGCCCCAGGCTTCCCGTCACGGCACCGGCGGCCCCCCCGATGACGGCACCCCCGGCCCCGCCGATAGCCGTACTCTTGGCCGCGGCAATGCCTGCGTCGGATTTCACGTACTGGTCGGCAAGGGCTTCACACTCCCCCACATCCCTTTGGGCCTGAGCTTCCCCGACCCGTTGAAGGTGAGCGTTGGGGTAAAGAACGGGGCCGCTGGAGCAGCCCGTTAACAGAAGCACCGATATCATCAGCAGCATCTTTTTCATGAGGTTACGTCTCCTTGAGGAATAAAGAGGGCATCGGACTTCAGCGGTCGGATGCGTTTAAAACCGTGATCTGATCGTTGAGGGTCCAGAAATCGTAGATATAGCCGATTCCGAAGATCCCCAGGGTAAAGAGGTACAGAAAGCCGGTGAGCCATTTCCCCATGTAAAACCGGTGAACACCGAACGGGCCCAGGAAGGTGAGCAGAAGCCAGGCGACGTTGTAATCGATTTTTCCCTGGACAAAGCGCAGGTCCGCTTCGCGGGCCATGGAGGGGATCAGAAAGAGATCGAGAATCCACCCGATCCCCAGAAGGCCGAAGGTAAAAAAATAGATCGTTCCGGAAATGGGTTTGCCGTAATAAAACCGGTCTGATCCCGTAAAGCCGAAGATCCACAGGATATAACCCATCAGGACGCTATGGCTGGAGCTGTCATGGTTCATGGTTTCTGAAGTGTTCAATTCGGTTCCTCATTCGCTCCCTGTCGGGCCGTCTCTTTTCGAGCCCCCGGCATTCCGCCGGCCAGTCGGAGCTTTTCCTTCCGGGACAGTTTTTTAATCTGCCCCTCCCGCTTGAGAACCTCCGACAGGCTGGACAGTTCTTCGAAATAGATCAACCGGACAGGACGCCGCGAAGCGGTATATTTCGCTCCGCATCGGCCTTCGTTGTGCTCCCGGAGGCGCCTTTCCAGGTTGTTTGTCCACCCGGTGTAGAGGGTCCTGTCGGAACATTCGAGGATGTAGACAAAAAGGACCACCTCGATGCCCCTGCCGCCTGTCATCGCCTGCTTCACAGAATATTCCACCCCGAATGTGATGTCCGCTGGGTATCGACATGGTGAATGTTCCCCGGAAGGTTGCATTTACAGCCTCTTTCATGCAACATTCCTGTTTGAACCTTCCGTTTTGAAAAGCCGCCCGGCCCTGCGGATACAGAGGTATTTATAAGGCATACGCTGAGAAATGTAAAGGAACGTCGGGAAAACAGCCAAGGTCCCGTCAAAGTCCATCCTTGAAAGGATCTGGATTGCAACGCTATACGAACAGCGTTGTCAAAAGCAGAGATTTTATAGTGAGATTGGTCGGACACCTGAAGAAATAGCGGGTTA
>JAVETB010000140.1:0-4522 GCA_034006265.1 Syntrophus sp. (in: bacteria)
TCCTCTTGATCAGGTCACAGATGCCGTCCTTGTTGAAATCTCCGGTCCTGACGACTGTGGCGTTCATATCCGTAAAGATGATCTTGTAGCTTTTGCGTGTTCCATCGGCGTTCATGAACCAGATGGTCGTCTGTCCTGATGATGCTTTTCTCCGGATCAGGTCGGTGATGCCGTCCTTGTTGAAATCTCCGATGCCGATGACGGAGGCATTCGCATCGATAAAGATGGTCTTGTAGCTTGAACGTGTTCCGTCCGCCTTCATGAACCACAGGACGGTCTTGCCCGTGGAATCATATCTCAGAAGCAGATCGGACCCGCCGTCCTTGTTGAAATCGCCGGTTTCCGCCCAAAGCATGCCGGCGCCGAGAAAGCTGAGCAGCACAAACACGATGACCCGTTTACACTTCTTCATAAGCCTGTCTTCCCTTTTTCGTATTTCTGATCGTCGGATCTTTGATTGTCATAACCCCATGTTTAACCTGTGAGCGGCACCTTATCGGAAGATCTGCACGAACGCAGATGTATTTTCTGAGACTGTCTGAAACAACGCCTCTGAAGTTTGATATCGGGGGATTGTCGCAATAACTTTACAAGGAATATAAAAAAGAGTTGTTCAGGCTGGATTGCTGTAGAATTCAGTCTGATGGGCTGCTGTTTACAACTCTTTGACTCCATCGAGGTGACTTTGAAAGCAAAAAAGTCCGCGTTATTCAACACAGACCTTTTTCTTCGGTGCTTCAATATATTCCGGCTGATGCCATGGCGCGAGGCCTATTTTCTCAGCCCTTCCTGCCCCCGGCGGCTTTCGCCCAGGAATCCCGCAGCGGGACAATGCGGTTGAAGACGGGTTTGCCGGGTGCCGTATCCGGATCCGCGCAGAAATATCCCAATCGCTCAAACTGGTATTTGAGCCCCGGCTCCGCAGTTTCCAGGCTGGATTCAGCATAACAGGAGGAGAGGATTTCCAGGGATTCCCCGTTCAGGTGCTTTGTATAGTCCTCTTCGCTTCCCGGGTCCTCAATCTGGAACAGCCGATCGTACAGCCTCACCTCGGCGGGAACGGCATGCCGGGCCGAAACCCAGTGAATCACGCCTTGAACCTTGCGCCCGTCGGCCGGCGGCGCATTCCGGGTTTCGGGATCGTAGGAGCAGTGCAGTTCGATGATCTGCCCGGTCTTTTCGTCCTTCACCATGCTTTCATATCGGATGACGTAGGCATTCCGGAGGCGGACCTCCCGTCCCGGACCCAGACGGTGATATTTTTTCGGCGGGTCTTCGAGAAAGTCGTCCTGTTCGATGTAAAGCTCCCTGGAGAAGGGCAGCTTCCGTGTTCCCATGTCGGGATCCTGGGGATGGTTGGGGCATTCGATCTCTTCAACCAGGTCCTCCGGGTAATTGTCGATCACCACCCGAAGGGGGTGCAGGACGCACAGCGCCCTGGGGGCATGGGCATTGAGGTCCTCCCGGACGCAGTGCTCCAGCAGGGAGATGTCGATCAGGTTGTCATTTTTCGCCACGCCGATCTGGGCGCAGAAGTTCCGGATGGCTTCCGGGGTATAGCCCCGGCGGCGCATGCCCGTGACGGTCGGCATCCTGGGGTCGTCCCAGCCCTGGACGAAATGGTTTTTCACCAGTTCAATGAGCCGCCGTTTGCTGAGCACCGTGTAGCTCAGGTTGAGGCGGGCGAATTCGATCTGCTTCGGACGCGGGCCCGGTATCAGTTTCTCCACGAACCAGTCGTAAAGGGGACGGTTGTTTTCAAACTCCAGGGTGCAGATGGAGTGGGTGATTCCTTCCAGGGCGTCCGAGAGGCAATGGGCGAAGTCGTACATGGGGTAGATCACCCAGTCGGTGCCCGTCCGATAGTGGGGCTCCCGCTTGATGCGGTAGATGATGGGGTCGCGCATGACGATGTTCGGCGAGGCCATGTCGATCTTCGCGCGCAGAACATGGGCGCCGTCGGCAAACTCGCCGGCCCGCATCCGGGAAAAGAGATCGAGGTTCTCCTCCACGGACCGGTTGCGATAGGGGCTTTCCCTGCCCGGTTCGGTGAAGCTTCCCCGGTGCTCCCGGATTTCATCGGGAGTGAGGCTGCAGACATAGGCGTCTCCGGATCGAATGAGCTCGATGGCGAACGAATAAAGCCGTTCGAAGTAATCGGAGGCGTAAAAGAGCCGGTCTGCCCAGTCGAATCCAAGCCAGCGTACATCGTGGATAATCGATTCCACGAATTCCATGGACTCTCCCAGGGGGTCCGTATCATCCATCCGGAGATTGCAGGTTCCCTGGTACTGCTGGGCGATGCCGAAATTGAGGCAAACCGACTTGGCATGACCGATGTGGATGTAGCCGTTTGGTTCGGGCGGGAAGCGGGTGGCCACCCGTCCCTCATGTTTGTTGGTCCGCAGGTCTTCGTCGATGATGTCCCGGATGAAATCCGTCGGGTTTGAAGTCGTCGGTTGCGTCATGTTACAGCTCCTTTCGCCCTGATGATTCTGCAGGCAGGACCGCCGGACAGAGGCCCTCAATCTGTCGGAAATCCCCGGCACCGTCCGCCTTGAATACCGTGGTGCTCCGGGTCCGGCCCCGAAGGAAAAGCCTTCTCTGCCAAGGTCGAATGCCGGTTGGTTATCTAGTATATTCATGGAAATATATCAAGGGCATAAACTTTCAAATTTCTTCCGGATACAATGCAATTGACTTCACCGGAGTTCTTTTCTTATACTGCCTTTATCAAAAGGATGCGTTACCACTGCGGACCGCGTTATGGCGGGAAATTGGAAAGGCTGAAATGGATATAACCTCCGCGCTTCTCATCGTCCTGGGGCTTGCCCTTTTCGAATCGATTACGAGCATCGACAACGCCATCATCAATGCCGAGACGCTGCAGACCATGCAGCCCAAAGCGCGCAGGTGGTTTCTGACCTGGGGGATTCTCATCGCCGTCTTCCTGGTCAGAGGGGTTCTTCCCTGGCTGATCGTCTGGGTCATGGCGCCGGGCGTCGGCCCCTGGGAGGCCCTGACGGCAAGCCTGACCGGAGATCCGGCGGCGCTCAAGGCCATTCAGGAAAGCTCCCCCGTTCTTCTCATGGGGGGAGGCGTCTTCTTCATCTTTCTTTTCTGCCACTGGATCTTTCTGGAGCCCAAGAAAATAGGCCTGCCCGTGGAGGTCATCATCGCGCGGCAAGGGGCTTGGTTCTATGCGGTCGTGTCGGTCTTCCTGACGGCCATCGTCTGGTTCACTCTCAAGGAGAGCCCCATGCTCGCCTTCGGGGCCGTGGTCGGCTCCACGGCCTTCTTCATCGTCCACGGTTTCAAACGCTACGCTGAAGAGCAGGAGGCCCGCATTCTTACGGGCGACGTCCATATGACCGATATCGGGAAGGTTCTCTACCTCGAGGTCATCGACCTGACCTTCTCCATCGATGGCGTCGTCGGGGCCTTCGCCTTCACGTTATCCGTCCCCCTCATCCTTCTTGGAAACGGCATCGGGGCGATCGTGGTCCGGCAGCTGACGTTCTACGGTGTCGACCGGATCAAAAAGTACGTCTATCTGAAAAACGGCGCCATGTACTCCGTTTTTGTCCTGGGCTGCGTGATGCTGGCCCACGGTTTCGGGGTCCACGTGGAAGAGTGGATTACACCCGTGGTCACCTTCCTCATCGTCGGCTATTTTTTCCTCAAGTCCAGCTGGCATGCAAGGAAAGCCGGGAGCTCTCCCGGATAGGTGCGGACAGGGGCAGGGAACGTTGCGGGGAATGACCGGAACAGGGGGAGATTTTCCTCCTTCTCGTCGTCGTGATCGTCGTGTACTTGTTGAACAAGGACAAAGTCGACAAGGGCTTCCGGAAGTAACCAGGGATCATCCTTTGGAATATGGAACGGCAACCTGCAAAAACGGAAACCGACTCGGCTTACAGGCTTCTCGGCATTGTCCGTGGGCTGTTCCGCGAGCTGCGGGGAAAAGCCGGGCTGGAGGATCGCGTTTCTCTGGACAGCCGGCTGGACCGCGATCTAGGCTTCGACAGCCTGGCGCGGGTGGAGTTGCTGTCTCGAATCCAGCGCGCCTTCGCCGTGGATCTGCCGGAGGAAATCCTCAACCGCGCCGAGACAACGCGCGACCTGCTCGAGGCCTTGAGGCGGGCGGCCAGTGGACCGGCACAGCGGGAAATGGCCACTTCCCTGGCGATGCTGGAATCTGCGCAGGGTGAAGCCGCTGGCGCCGCCACGTTGCTTGAGGTGCTTGATTGGCACGTGCGCCGGCAGCCCGAACGCATCCAGATCATTGCCCATACTGAAAGCGGAGATCAGCCGATTTCCGGCCGCAGCCTGGCGCAGGCCTCGGAGGAGATCGCCGCCGGTCTGCAGAACCGGGGGATTGAACCGGGGCAGTCCGTGGCCATCATGCTGCCGACCTGCCCGGAGTACTTTTACGTCTACCTGGGGATTCTCCTTGCCGGCGGGATTCCCGTGCCCATTTACCCCCCGGCACGCCTGACCCAGGTGGAAGAGCATGTCCGCC
>JAVETB010000141.1:0-4477 GCA_034006265.1 Syntrophus sp. (in: bacteria)
CAAGACCATTCTCAGCCTGCAGCCCAAGTCCGAAAGCGCCCTCTTCGGGCTCGCCCTGCTGGAGGAATCCCGGAAGCGGCCGGAGCAGGCACTGGCCTATTATGAAAAGATCCGCGGGTTCTACCCGCACAACGCCGGTGCGGCGATCGGCATCACCCGCATCCTGGAGGGCCGGGGAGAAATCTCCAAGGCCCGGGTCATTCATGAAGAGATGGTGTCCCGTTACCCCAACTCTCCCCTGCTCGTCAACAATCTGGCGTTCCATCTGGCCGAGTACGCACCGACACCGGCCAACCTGAACCGGGCGGACAAGCTCCTGGCCCCCTTCATGAAAACCTACGGAAAGAATTATCACTTCGCGGATACGGCGGCCTGGATTGCATACCGGCAGGGGCGCTACGCCCAGGCCAGAGAGCTGCTGGCGGGGCTGGATGCGCAGACGCTCCGGAATCCCGCGATCAGCTACCATCTGGGCATGGTTTATCTCGCCCTGGGAAACACCGCCGAAGCCCGCTCGTATCTGAACGTTGCAGCGGCAAGCCGCGACCCGTTCCCCGGGGACAGGGAAGCCAGGGAGGCCTTGAAAAAGCTGGCCCCTTGAGAGGAGAGGCGCCGGGAATCTCTTCCCGCGCCTGGGCAAACGCCCCGCTCGGGGAGAAAAGCAAAAAATAAGGGTTTTGGAGGGGACAAATCAGGGTTTTCCTGATGGATGATCTGCGGATGCTCGACTATGGTATCCTGCGAAGTCCGCCGACCCCAATAGATCGATCTTTGTGGAGGGAAAAATGAAAAGAACCGGAACACCCGTCATCCTTTGTCTTCTGTGCCTCCTGCTTGCCGTGACGCTTGGGGAAGCCTTTGCACAGAGCGCACAGAGCAGCTCGTACCGAATCGGCGCCGGCGACGCGCTGGAGATTTCCGTGTGGAAGGATCAGAGCCTGACCCGGGAGATCGTCGTCCCGCCCGACGGCGTCATTACCTTCCCCCTCATCCAGGAGGTGAAGGTTTCCGATCTCACCGTTGCGGAACTTCGCGACATCGTGACGAAGAAAATATCCGCCTATGTCCCTGACGCCAACGTCACGGTCATCCTGCTGCGGACCCCCAGCATGACGGCCTCCGTTGTGGGCAAGGTCAACAAGCCCGGCCAGTTTCCCATTACGCAGGAAACCGATGTCATGCAGATCCTGGCGATGGCCGGCGACCTCAACCCCTTTGCCGCCGGGGGCAGAATCCTCATCCTGCGGAAGGAAAACGGCAAGGATATAAAAATCCCCTTTGATTACAATGAAGTCAAGAAGGGGGAAAATCTTCAGCAGAATATTTTCCTCAAGCGCGGCGATGTGGTCGTGGTCCCCTGATTGATGAACATTCCATGACAATTCCCCGGAAAGGACGGACTTCATGAACGAAAACAAGCGGCTGCCGTACGTTGTATTTTCCCTGTTCCTGCTGTTGTGCCCGTTTTTTCTTCCGTCGTCCCAGGCGGCGGAAATCACCCTTACGCCATCGGTCGGGCTTCGGACTGAATACGATGACAACATCGATTTCGACCACAACGATCGGAAACGGGACGATTTCGTCTTCACGGTCAGTCCGGGACTCCGGCTGGACTACAAAACGGAGCGGACCTACCTGGGGGCGACGGCCAAGGTGAACGTGCTGAGGTATGCGGATTACAGCGATGAAGACACCACCAACCAGTATTACGGCGTGAACCTCTCGCACCGGCTCCTGGAAAAGCTGAGCGTCCGGGCCAACGCCGGCTACAACCGGGATACCACCAAGGATACGTATTTCGAGGAAACCGGTCTGGTCACGAGAAAATCCACCGTGCACCGCTATTACGGCGGCGCCGGCCTCTCCTACACCTTGAGTGAGGTTTCGGATCTGGGCCTGAATTACTCCCACTCCCAGACCGATTACACCTCTGAGTACGATGAAGACACCACCAGCGATTCCGTGAGCCTGACTTACAGCCGCGCCTTTTATGACCGCCGCTACATCCTGTCGGTCTCCCCTCTCTACAGCCGCTTCGACTCGGACAACACCACCGTGGATAACTACGGCCTCTCCCTGGGAGTGTCCCACCGCTTCCGGGAAACCCTGACGTTCAACGCATCGGTTGGAGCCCGGTACTCCGACGCGCAATACCACAAGTCGAGATACCGCCTGCGGGAAGAAACGGACACCAACTGGAACTGGACAGCCAACGTCTCCGCGACAAAATCCTGGGAAACGTCATCCGCCACCGTCGGCTATTCGAGGGATATGTATTACACGACCGAGGGCGAACCGATCAACGTTGACCGCTTTTATGCCCGCGCAAGCAGAAAAATCACCGAAAAATTCGGCGCGGCCCTGAGCGGTGCGTTGTCTTTCACCAAATCGGACGATACGAAATATGAGGCCACCGAGGAAGATTCCCGGTATTATTCTATTTCACCGAGCCTCTATTACACCTTCACCAAGGATTACCGGCTGGATGTCGGATACACTTACGCCAACGACTACGACAAGACCCTGGATCGCTACAGGACCATCGATCGCAACCGGGTCTGGATCCTTCTGACCTTTAATTTCCCCTACACCTGGTAAGGGAATCTCGTTTAGGACGACAACAGACGGAGAACTTCACGATTATGGAACAGGGGCGAGTGGCCATGCAGCCGCAAAAGCAGATGGATTTCAATGAACTCAGGCAATTGGTCAGGCGACTGCTGAGGAAACGGGGAAAAACGTTCCTGGTCACGTTTTTATGCCTTCTGCCTCTGGGTATCATTACGGCCTTTGTTCTGCCCCCCGTTTATGTCTCCAAATCCACGATCCTCATTGAAACGCAGCAGATTCCCCAGGAGTATGTCCGGACATCGGTCACGAGCTACGCGGAGGAGCGCCTTTCGACCATTACCCAGCAGATCCTCAGCCGCGCCAGGCTCATCGAAATCATCAACCGCTTCAACCTCTATCCGGAAATGCGCAACATCTTCGCCATGGAGGAAGTGATCGCCAACATGAGGGACGACATTGCCCTGGAAACGATCAGCACGAGCGATTTCGGCAAAAGCAGGCGCCCGTCGGGAAAGGAAACGACGGTCGCCTTCGCCCTTTCCTACAGCGGAAAGGATCCGGCCACGGTGCAGAAGATCGCCAACGTCCTGTCCTCGCTGTACCTGGAGGAAAATTTCAAGAAGCGGGAAGAGCGGGCCGCGGGAACGGCGGAATTCCTCAATTCACAGCTGATTGAGCTCAAGAAGCAGATGGACGGCTATGCCAACCAGATCAGCGCCATGAAAAGCGCCCACATGGGAGAGCTACCCGAACATGGCGTGAGCAACATGCAGGCCCTTGACCAGCTCCGCCGCGACCTTGACCAGGCCAACGCCCAGATCCGCATTGCCCAGGAAAGGAAGGTCTACCTGGAGAGCCAGCTGGCGACGGTGGATCAGTACATGACCGACAAGGGGATGGGAGACGTGGAACAGAGCCCCGCGGTCCGGCTGGAGACCCTGCGCAGCGAATTGATCAATCGCCAGACGACCCTGAGCGACAGGCACCCGGACATCATCCGCCTGAAGAGAGAAATCCGGGAGCTGGAGAAGCGGCTGGCCGAGGGGCACAAGGCGGGAGGCAGGGGAAGCCAGCCGACGGTAAGGTCGAATATCAATCCGGCCTACACCTCCCTGAAAACCCAGCTTGAAACGACGGCGCTGGAGATCCGCTCCCTTCAGCAGCAGGCGGCCCAGATCCGGGGCCAGATGGGCGCCTATCAGGGAAAGCTGAACCGCGGCCCGATGATTGAAGCGGAATACAAGGGCCTTTTGGGCGATTACGAGAACGCCAAAAACAAATACAACGACATCATGAACAAGCTCCTGGAGGCCAAAGTCGCCCAGGGGATGGAAGAAGCGCAGAAGGCGGAGCGATTCACCATCATCGAACCGGCCGCTTTCCCGGAAAAGCCTGCGAAACCGGACCGGCCCAAGATTCTCCTGGCCGGATTCTTCCTGTCTCTGTTTGCCGGGGCCGGCCTGGTCGCCGCCCAGGAGTCCCTGGACCGGTCCGTCAAGACGGAGACGGATTTGAACTCGCTGGCCGGTGTTCCCGTGCTCTCGGTGATACCTTTCATGAGCCACGCTGAAGAGAAAAGAACCTGGAAGCTGGACCGGAAAATGCTGATAATCCTGGCCGCTTCCGCCGTTGCCGGAGTCGTGCTGCTCGTCCTGGTCCATTTTTTCCTCATGCCGCTGGACATTCTCTGGATTCGCCTGCAGAGGAAATTGTTGCTGATGTTTTAGAGACGGGCCGTAAACAGGATTGGAAAATTTCATGAATAAACAGGGTATGCCATGAGCAAGATACAGAAAGCGCTGGAAAAGGCCAAGGAAATGCGGGGCGATTTCTTCGACAGGTTCACCCCTGCTCCGGAAGCCCCCGAAGAAGCGGAGAACAGCCAGGGCCGCCGGAGAAGGGAAAG
>JAVETB010000031.1:0-29239 GCA_034006265.1 Syntrophus sp. (in: bacteria)
CGGAAGAGAATCCCGATGGGAAGGGTGATTCGCCGTTCCTGCATGACGGACCTGCTGCATTGGACAGCGACTCCATGGAGAAGAAACGGCCGCAAGGCAGGACGAAGACGGAACCATGAACGGCTGGTGGGGCAGAATCCTGAGAATCGACCTGTCTGCCGGGCAATGGACGGTGGAGCATCCGGACATGGGGGTTTACGCCCGCTGGATCGGCGGCCGCGGACTGGCGGGCTCCTACCTGTGGGATCAGGCTACCCGTCCGTGGAACGACTCGGAAATGCCCCTGCTGTTCTTTACCGGCCCCCTGGTAGACACGGCATCGCCCACTTCGGGCATGATGACCGTCATGTCCCGCTCTCCGCAGACCGGTACGGTGGGGGACGGCTCCTTCGGCGGATCGCTGGGAACGGCCCTGAAAAAAGCGGGTTGGGACGGTCTTGTCATTACCGGGCGAGCCAGGACCCTCCGCGGAATCGAAATCGAGGATGGCCGCATTACCCTCGTGGAGGCCGCGCCCCTGTCCGGAAGGAAAACGCCTGAACTCTGCGCCCGCCTGAAGGGAAAAGGGGGGGTTGTCGCGGCGGGCCCGGCGGCGGAAGCCGGGGTCCGTTATGCGAACCTCATCGTAGACGGCTCCTACACGGCTGGCCGAAACGGCCTTGGCCTCCTCTTTGCCGCAAAAAATCTGAAATACATTGCCGTCAAGGGCTCGAGCACAACGAGGGTCGCCGACCCCGGGGCCTTGAAAAGGGCGCAAAAAGATGCTCAGCGCCTCCTGTCGGCTTCCCCCTTTCTTCTCGGGGACCTGGGCATCAGCCGATACGGTACGGCCGCCCTTTACGATCTTATCGATGCCCGCCGGATGATGCCCACGGACAATTTTCGCCTCACCCGCTTTGACGCCGCCCGCGGGATGAACGCCCACGCCTTTCACAAACGCTACGCCCCCCGCCGGACGGGTTGCCTGGGCTGCACCATCCTCTGCAAAAGGATCGCATCGGATGGCCGGATCCTTCCCGAGTTTGAAACCCTGGCCCACTTCAGCGCCCTGCTGGGAAACGCTGATATGGAAACGGTGATGGAGGCAAACCGGCTGTGCATCGAACTGGGCATGGATCCCACCTCGGCGGCAGCGACGCTGGCCTGCCATGGGGAAATCCGCGGACGGCCCCTGGGCCCCCGGGAAATCCTCTCGCTTCTTCAGGATATCGGAGCAGGACGAGGCATCGGGGCGGCCCTGGGACAGGGGGCCGCCGTCTATGCGGGACAGTGCGGGAAGCCGGAGGCGGCCATGACGGTGAAGGGCATGGAACTGCCCGGATGCGATCCCCGGGGAGCCTACGGAATGGCCCTCGCCTATGCCACGTCGACGCGGGGCGGGTGCCATCTCCGCGCCTATCCCATCAGCTCCGAAATCCTGCGAAAACCCGTGGCGACGAATCGCTTTACCTTCAGCGGCAAGGCCCCTATGATCAAAGGGGCGGAGGACCTTTTCGCCGCAGCCGATTCCCTCACCGCCTGCCCCTTTGTTTTCCTCGCCGCCTCCCTGGAGGAATACGCCCGGATCTTTACCGCCGTCACCGGCCTCGATACATCCGCCGATGACCTTTTGTCCGCGGGGGAGCGGATCGATTACTCGGAGCGGATCATGAATTTCCGCAACGGATTCCGGGGAACCGACGACGACCTCCCTGCCCGCTTTTTCGAGGAGCCGGGAACGGGCAATAGCCCCCTGGAGATTCCGCCGCTGGACCGGGATGAATTTCTCAAGGCGCGGGCGGTTTACCGGCGCATCCGCGGCCTGGACAGCGAAGGAAGGCCGACCGGGGAAAAGGCCGCTGAACTGGGAATTGCCTGGAGCGGGGAAATCGGGGGGTAAGCGCTTCATGGACCATTTGATCCGAAAATACGCCGACAAGCTGGTCCGCTCCGGATTGGCTGAAGCGGGCGCGCCCCTGTTGGGGGCCCGGGATGCGGAGCTGATTTGGAATCGCGAGGATGAAATCCGCCCCCTGATCGAGAAGATCTTCGCGGGGCTGCACACCTCCTCCCTCCTCTTCGCGCAGCCGGCCGAACCTTACCGCACCGCGGTGGACTTCCTGGCCCGGACAGCGCCATCGGGTGTCCTTCGGCCGGAGGATACGGAAACCAGGACGTTTCTCCACGATCTGCCCGTCGTGACCACCTTGGAAGCGGAAAAGATGATCCAGGTTTTAAAAAAACGGAAGTGTGCCATCCTGCCCGGCCGGGGGATCATCGCCTGCGGGACGGTCAGCCCCGAACAGGCCTTCGTGACCTTCAGCTCCGCCTGCTTCGCCTGTTTCGTCAAATTCTTCGCCGATGTCCTCCGGGATGTCCGGGCCTGCAGCTCAAGCCCCGGACAGCAGGCAGCTTTTCGGCAGGCGGTGGAGCATCTCGATCCGCCCGCCCAACGGGTTTCCCCCCTGCTGCTCGGTCCTTTCCGGGACGAGGCAACCGTTCTGACCGCCATGAAGGAAGCGGGAAAGGCCACGGTGGACTGCGGACTCGTCGATTCCTATTTCGGGAATATCTCCTGCCTCTTTGAAGACATTCTCTACATAAGCCAGACGGGCAGCTCCCTGGACGAACTGCAGGGATGCATCGATCCCGTCCCCCTGGACGGCTCCTCCTGCGCCGGCATCACCGCCTCCAGTGAGTTGAGCGCCCACCGGGCCATTGTGGCCCGGGGCACCTGCCGCACCATCCTGCACGGCCATCCGAAATTCTCCGTTGTCCTTTCCCTGGCCTGCGAAGAGAAAAACTGCGAAGTTGGGTTAAAAAGGCAATGCCATCTTTGCTGCCCCCGCCCACGCCGGGCCGCCGGTGTCCCCATCGTCCCCGGCGAAGTGGGTACGGGCTCCCACGGCCTGTGCCACACCGTCCCCCCTGCCCTGGCCGACAGCCGGGGCGTCATCGTTTACGGACATGGCGTCTTCACCGTCGGAAGAACCGATTTCAACGAGGCCTTCTCCTCCCTCCTGGAGATCGAAAAGGGCTGCCGGGAAGAATACTTCGCAAGCCTCTGATCTCAACCCTCTAAACACAGCGCTACAGCATTATGCCGCCGGCCAATGGCGTGAAGCCGCTGAAGACATGCCTTCCGGCTTACGTCACAGCACATCCCTCTGCCTGTCTTCGATAAGCCGGGGGAAAAGCCATGATACGCAGCCAAACACAACAGACCCCCGGGGCAATTTTCCCCGGGGGTCTGTTCAATGATCAGCCCTGGCTGGCGGACCGGAGGTTGCCCCACCCGAAAGAAGGCAGGAAGGGCTACACCTTGGCCAGCGACTTGTACTTCTCCATTCTCTCTTTCGCCTCCTGTTCCGCCTGCTCGTACAGTTTCTCCGCCACCTCGGGGAACATCCTCCTGAGGCTTGAATAACGGACCTCACCCTGCAGGAACTCCTGGAAGTCGCCTTTGATTTCGGTGGAATCCAGTTGGAAGGGATTTTTGCCTTCTGCAGCCAGAAGGGGATTATAGCGGTACAGGGGCCAGTATCCGGCCTCAACGGCTTTTTTCTGCTCTTCCTGGCTCTTGCCCATGTCGATGCCATGATTGATGCACGGCGAATAGGCGATGATCAGGGAAGGGCCGGGATAGCTTTCCGCTTCCGTAACGGCCTTGAGGAACTGGTTCTTGTTGGCTCCCATAGCCACGGAGGCGACATACACATATTCGTAGATCATGGCCATGCGCCCAAGATCTTTTTTGCGCACCGGCTTGCCCTTTGCCGCAAATTTCGCGACGGCCCCGGTCGGGGTGGCCTTGGATGCCTGTCCGCCCGTATTGGAATAGACTTCGGTATCCAGGACCAGGATGTTCAGATCATGGTTCTGTGCAATCACATGGTCCAGACCGCCGAACCCGATGTCATAAGCCCAGCCGTCCCCACCGATGGCCCAGATCGATTTCTTGACGAGCAGTTCTTTTACCCGGAGGATGCTGGTCAGAAGGTCCTTCTGCAATCCGACGGATTTCGGAAGCTCCCGGGCCACCGCCTCCTCGATGGGAAACCTCAGTTCCTTCGTCTTTTCAGCATCGTTCATATTGTCCAGCCACGATGTAAAGAGCCCCTTCAGCTCCGCGGAAATGTTTTCGTCCAGGGCCGTCCGCATATGGCGGGCGACTCGCTCCCGCCGCTGGGTAATCGCCATCTCCATTCCCAGGGTAAATTCGGCATTGTCTTCAAAGAGGGAATTGGCCCATGCCGGGCCGTGCCCCTTGGCGTTGACGGTGTAGGGACAGACCGGCGCGGAACCGCCGTAAATCGAGGAACACCCCGTGGCGTTGCCGATGATCATCCGGTCTCCGAAAAGCTGCGTAATCACTTTGATGTAGGGGGTCTCCCCACACCCGGGACAGGCACCGGAAAATTCGAACAGGGGCTGGCAGAACTGGCTGCCCTTCACCGTGGTCTTCTGCATGAGGTTGTCCTTGATCGTGATGGTCAGGGAGAACTTGTGATTCGGCACCTGGATCTCATCCTGCGAGCTCAAGTGCTTCATGACCAGGGCCTTTTCCTTCGCCGGGCAGATGTCGGCGCAGTTTCCGCATCCCGTGCAGTCCAACGGGCTGATCTGGATCCGGTACTTCAACCCCGCGAGCTCTTTTCCAACGGAATCCATGGTTATAAAGTCCTTCGGGGCTGTTCGAAGCTCGTCCTCCGTCGCGAGCACCGGCCGAATGGCTGCGTGGGGGCACACAAAGGAACATTGATTGCACTGGATGCAGTTTTCCGGGATCCACTCCGGCACATTGATGGCAACACCCCGCTTTTCATACTGCGACGTTGCCGTCGGGAAAATTCCATCGGGAGGAAGAGCGCTTACCGGCACTTCATCCCCCTTCTGGAGAATCATCGGGGTCATGACCTTGGAGACAAATTCGGGGACAATCTCATGCGTATAGGTCGCGCGGCCGGTTTCAGCCCACGATTCCGGCACATTGATGATCTTGATCGCATCGAGCGCCTGATCCACGGCGCTGATGTTCATGCTGACGATTTTGGAACCTTTTTTGCCGTAAGCATGCTGAATGGCGTCCTTGAGGAAATTGATCGCCTCATCCGGGGGAATGACGTTGGCGATCTTGAAGAAGGCGGCCTGCATGATCATGTTGATCCTTCCGCCAAGCCCCACCTTTTCCGCGATGCTGACTGCGTCAATGGTATAAAATTTAAGGTGTCTTTCCGCAATGATCCTCCTCAGCCTGGCAGGAATTTCCATTTCCATTTCCTCAACCGTCCAGGGACAGTTGAGCAGGAAGATCCCGCCGTCCATGATGCCGTCCAGGAGATCGAACTGGGTGACGTAGGCCGGGACATGGCAGGCGATAAAATCGGCGTGCTTGATCAAATAATGCGACAGGATCCTGTTGGAGGAGAAGCGGACATGGGAAACGGTGACGCCCCCGGATTTTTTCGCGTCATAGGCGAAATACGCCTGGGTGAACAGGTCGGTGTTTTCACCGATGATCTTGATCGCCTCCTTGTTCGCACCGACGGTTCCGTCGGCCCCGATGCCCCAGAATTTGCAGGATGTCGTGCCCGGAGGGGATGCCGAGAATTCTTCGCCCACTTCAAGGGAGGAATTGCTGACATCGTCGATGATGCCCACCGTGAAGGATCGCTTGGGGCTCCACTGATCCAGATTTTCGTAAACAGCCTTCACCATGGCCGGCGTGAAATCCTTACTGCCGAGCCCGTACCTTCCGCCGATGACAAGCTGTCCGGTGTTCTTTTCCAGGATCGCCGTGCTGACCTCCAGGTACAGGGGCTCTCCAACACTCATCGGGGACTTGAGCCTGTCGAGAACGGCTATTTTCTTGACCGACCGCGGCAGAACCTTGAAGAAGTGCTCCCGGGAGAAGGGAAGGTAAAGCCGGACCTTGATGAGGCCGAGCTTGGCCCCCCGCGCGTTCAGATAATCGATGGTCCCTTCAATGACGTCGCAGCTCGATCCCATGGCGACGATGATTTTGTCCGCTTCGGGATGGCCCACGTAATCAAAGAGGTGATAGGGCCTTCCGGTCAGTTCGCTGACTTTTCTCATTTCCTCTTCCACGACGCCCGGCAGTTTCGCATAATAGGGCGAACAGGCTTCGCGGTTCTGGAAAAAGATATCGGAGCTCTGCGATGTGCCGCGCATCTGGGGATGCTCCGGATTCATGGACCTGGCCCGGAAGCGGTCAATGGCGTACCAGTCCACGAGTCTGGCCATGTCGGCGTACTGGATCAATTCAACCTTCTGGATGACCATGGAGGTCCGGAACCCGTCAAAGCAATGGATGAAGGGGAGGCTGGCCTTGATGCTCGCCAGATGAGCGACCAGCCCCAGATCCATGACCTCCTGGGGAGAAGCCGAGGCGAGGAGGGAAAATCCCGTCTGACGGACCGCATTGATGTCCGAGTGGTCCCCGAAAATGCAGAGGGCCTGGCCGGCGATGGATCTGGCCGCCACATGGAAGACCGTCGGCAGCAGTTCGCCGGCGATCTTGTACATGTCCGGCTTCATGAGCAGAAGTCCCTGCGACGCCGTGAAGGTCGTGGCAAGCGCCCCCGCCGCCAGCGCGCCGTGAACCGCGGCTGCCGCTCCGGCTTCGGACTGCATTTCCATGATTTCAAGCGGCTGGCCGAAGATGTTCTTTTTTTCACGCGCGGCCCATTCGCTGCAGTATTCCCCGATGGTGCTCGACGGCGTAATCGGATAGATCGCCGCCACTTCGCTCATCGCGTAAGCCACATGTGCGGCAATTTCATTTCCTTCCAGGGTTTTATTGTATCCGCCCATTTTTTCTCCCTTTCACGTAGATAGACCTCTAGATTAAATGCCAAATTTTCTACCGGAAAACCTGCCTGCATCCCTGTCGGTTCCGGATGGCTGTCCGGCTCTGATCTCCAAGAGCCGGGATTCCGGCTCGAAAACCCTGATCCGGACTTGGGTCTCAGCCGCTAAAACCTCAACGTGAACTTTCTGTCTTTTTTCCCCGCTGTTTTTCTGGATTTCGTTTCGTTAACGTTATGCTGAACGGATCGTTTTCGGCTCTCTGCAACATGGTTCAAGGTTTGAAGTGAACATCATTGAAGGACAGTAACCGGATACACGCGCTGTGCCGGACCCGGAAATATTTTATACCATTTGTGATAGGAACTTCTTTACAGGAAAGATAATATAGGAAAACCCTGTGACTGACAAGACAAAATCTTTCCGCTGCCCATTTCAGCTACAGGCTTCAGGCATGCGGAAATCGGGAAGAAACGGACAAATCTGGAAGCTATTTGACGAACCCGGGCGACCGGTATTGGATGGGAGGGGTTTGCCCCGCTTTTCAGCGGGCCATCCCTCTACGGGAGGAGGGATTTCAACGCGGTGTCGAGTTGACGCACATTACGATGGACAGGCAACTCGTGTTCTTATGCCTCCAGGGAGGCGCCCGGTAGTTGCCGCGCGTGTTATTTCGGAAAACTTCATCCCCGATGCTTCATAATTGCGGAAGGCGCTGTATCGGCTCCTTCGGAGTGGATAATTCCAGGTGCCGTTGCGATGCCATATTTCTCCGGATCAGGCCCGTTTTCCGGCCCTTGGGGAACACAGGCCGCGGTAAAATCATGGGCGATGTTTTTGACCAGGACCATCAGGTCGCAACTCTGCCCCGTCGACGCATGGAAATCAAAGGCCAGCGGTGTCCAGCCGAGGCGGGACTTGACCTGGCCCCAGTAGGTCGTTTGGAACAAAATGTCCGTGGGAAACAGTTTGTGTATCTTTTTGGGCTCTACGTCGATATTCATTTCTGATCCCTCTCTCCGCCTTGTTCCTCTGTCCTGAAGCGGTGGAACCGCCAGGCGTCCCGGATCCGTCGAGACGGCCTGCAAGCCTTTGAACGACATCCACAAAATGGAAAGAGCGCCTGGTGCAACCGGCTTCCCGTGTCGTCCGTCTTCTCTTTCCATCAACTGTTCTTTCTCTGTTGTCGGCGAATCCGCTGCCCGCCTGCCACGCCTTTCCCCGGAGCCAGGTTGAAGCTCGGGGAAGTCCTCACATTCCTGTTAAAATTTCTACTGGACGGAATGTAAGACGAAAAAAAGCGCATTTATGAAAATTTTCATTTGAGTATCGAGAAGGTCGTCATACCGATTATCCACACCTTGACCCCGGGGCTGGCGAAAAACCAGCAGAAATACCTGGACATCTTGAGGACCACTATCGAAGAGATCGCCTCCCCCTTTACGAACCGCATCTTGAATCACTATCGCACCTTGACGCCGACGGAAATCGACATCTGCAACATGATCCGGAATGGATTGCGGACCAAGGAAATTGCCGAGCTGCGGGGAATCTCGGCGGCAACGATCAGCCGTCACCGTGAACACATCCGGCGCAAACTGAAAATTGCAAACGAGAACATTAATCTGACAACGTATCTGCAATCGCTCCTGGCGCCGGATCTGCCGGACCGCCCCCGAAGGGACGAGCCGAAGGGGCTCAGCCCGAAAGAAGAGCCTCATTGAACCCCGTTCAATCCCTTGATATGACACCTCCCCGGAGTACAAACGCAGGAACCCGCGCCGTTCAGCTCCTTTGAGAATTACCAGGCGGCGCTGCTGTAGAGAATCGGCCGCATCGCCGAAAATGCGCGCCACCCCGGGCGAAAACACCGCTATGGCATGATCGCTACGATTTCCTCGGGCTACGATTCCGCGGCGTGTGCAGCGCTGGCCCGGGATGTCGGCTGCGATACGGCCATTACCTATCATGCTCCGCAGAAGTATGCTGCAGACAGCGGTGAAGAGATCGCCCTCGGGCTCGGCTACCCCGGGATCATCACGAAAAATGCGGATCGGAATCTTCGGGACAGCTCCCTGGCGGAAGCGGAATTCGCATCCTCGGGCGAGATGAGATGGTGTTTGAGGCTGACCGCTTTTGAAGATGAATTTGCTGGCCAGGTTTTCGTTACAGGCGTGATGGGGGACACCGTATGGGACAAAATACAACCTCGTGAACTGTGATCTGCGCCTGGACGACGAACAGATCACGGATACCGGCATGATCGAACACCGGCTGAGAGTCGGATACATCCTGCTGCCATCTTCCCATATCGGCGCCGCCCGGTGGGAATCGATTTCCGCCATCAGTCATTCTGAAGAGATGGCGCCATACTCGATCGGAGGCCCCGATGGCCGGCCTATTCCAAGAAGGATCCTCGAAACGAGAGGGGTTTCCAGAACAATGTTCGGAATGGTGAAACGGGGTTCCGCGATCCTGAGCTTCTGTTATGAAAACGAGTCAAGGATGCTGTCCAAAGAGTCCAGGACTGCCGCCGAAAGTTTTCTGAACCGGGATGAAGGCTATCGCCCCGGCGGATTTGGATTTTGTCTCCGGGGAGCTGGACATGAAAGATTCAACCATTTGCTTGGATTGGGATTTTGTCGCGCTATCCTCCTCCATCGCGGACCATGATGCATAGATTGGTGAGTTGGCGACCACAGAAATGACTCGCCCATATCCGTTGCAGCCTCATTTTCAGCGATTGAAATAGGCATTGAGCACGTACTCCTGCACCATCCTCTGGGTGTTGAAAAAGGAGCCGTTGATAGCAATAGAGTAGGCCATCATGTTCAGGTACCGATCCCGATCATGATAGAAACTGGGAATAACGGCATGCTCCAGCTTCTCGTAAAGAGACGGGGCATCCCGTGAGTGGTCCCGCTCCCGTCCCTTTCCTTGAACCGGCATCCCGACAGACCAGCCGGTCAGCCCCTCGATGTGGCCTTCGATCCACCAGCCATCCAGCACGCTCAGGTTCGGAACACCATTCAGGGCCGCCTTCATCCCGCTGGTCCCGGAAGCTTCCATGGGCGGTTCGGGCGTGTTGAGCCAGATATCCACCCCGGCGGTCATGATCGCACCCAGCGTCATATTGTAGTTTTCAAGGTAGGCCACCTTGATGTCGTGTTGCAGTTCGTGCTTGGCCCAAAAGATCCTTTTGATGAGCTCCTTTCCCTCGTGGTCGCGGGGATGGGCCTTGCCGCCGTAAATGATCTGGATCTTGCCCACTTCATTGGAGATCCTTTTGAGCCTCTCCATATCCCTGAAGAGGAGATCTGCCCGCTTGTAGGTGGCGGCACGCCGGGCAAAGCCGATTGTCAGGATGTTCTCATCCATGCCCGCCCCGGTTTCGTGGTTGACCAAGCCCATGAGCTGCTTCTTGCACTGCATGTGCGCGTTCCAGAGTTGGTCTCTGGGAACGCTCAAGGCGTAGCGCAGACTGAAATTGTCCTTTCGCCACAAAGGAATATGGCGGTCGAACAGTTCTCGAAACGGCGCGGAAACCCAGGCGGCGGCATGGACCCCGTTGGTGATGGCCTCAATGTCATAGCCTGCAAACATGAGCCTTGAGACCTCGCCGTGTTTCTTTGCCACACCGTTGACATACCGGCTCAGCTTGAGGGCGAGATAGGTCATGTTGAGGGTGTACCCTTCGTGGAGAACTCCTTCCAGAGCGAAGAAGTCGTTCCGATCCCCAATGACCTTTCGGGCCAGGTCGGCGGGGAACTTGTCGTGCCCGGCCGGGACAGGAGTGTGGGTGGTAAAAACACATCGGCTCCGCACTGATTCCACATCCTGCTGAATGACCGATTCCCTCCCCGCCTCTTTGGCGGCCTCGTCCAGAAGCGCCAGCGTGAGCAAGGCCGCATGTCCTTCATTGAGATGGAAGGTGGTGATCTCATGATAACCCAGCGCGCGGAGTATTCGTATACCGCCGATTCCGAGAATTACCTCCTGGGAAATGCGGTAATGATCATCTCCGCCATAGAGCGACTGGGTCAACCCGCGGTCCCACTCGGAATTTTCAGAAAGATCCGCATCCAGAAAGTATATGGGAACCGCGTAGCCGCCCTCTCCGTGTACATCATAACGCCAGGCCCGAAGATGAACAATCCGGCCTTCGATCTGGACCTGAGCTCGGGCAGACTCCTCTTCGAGCAATTTTTCAAAGGCCCAGGAGGTCGCCTCTTCCCTCTGCCACCCGTCGGCCTCCAGCCTTTGTCGAAAATAACCCTTGCGGTAGAGAAGCGTGACTGCAACCATCGGCACCCTGAGGTCCGCTGCCGAACGGATCGTGTCCCCGGCAAGGATCCCAAGCCCCCCGCTGTATGTGCATATTCTCTCGTCAATGCCGATCTCCATGGAAAAATAGGCTACAACGCGTCGTTTTTGGTAGGACAGTTCCATATTATCCTCCTTAACCGGTTAAAAGTCGTGCGCGGGCTGACACTGCCTGTTTTTGGCAATGGACATTTTCGGCCTGCGGGGCAAAGATCCTGAATTCAATGCGTTTTGATTTTTCTTTCCTGGCTTTCACCTCCTCATAGAATTTGTTTCAGGCCTTGATGATTTTCATCGACAAGGTTTCACGCCTGTCATCCGGTGGTTCATCCTCAACCCAGATCAGGCTTTCATCCTTTTCAACCATGCCGGCTGTAACCAGCCACCGGACGGCCTTGCCGGCAAGGCCGGTTGTTGCACCATCCAGGTGAACAGGATGAACTCCATAGGAAAGGCCCAGGAAGTTGTTCGTTTTTTCATCGCCGCCATGAGCCAGTATCCAGCAGTCGGGCCTGAACCTTGAGATCAGACAGGGGGCGGCCCTGCCTTGCGTATGGGTCAGGATGTAACGCACATTCAATGCACCGGCCGATTCAACGGCATTCAGCGTGACCACATCTTCCACGGCGGCGTCGCCGGATCCCATAGCCGCCCTGAAGTAGGCGGGCAAATCCGCCAGTACCCGGATGGTTGTTTTCTCCCGTTCGGCGGATATTGCGATCTTGCTGATCATTTCAACCGCTTCCACGGGATACCGCCCGATAGCCGTCTCTTCGGACAGCATCACGGCGTCCGTGCCGTCCAGAATGGCATTGGCCACATCGGACACCTCGGCGCGGGTCGGACGGATGTTCTCGGTCATGGAAACCAGCATCTGGGTTGCTGTTATCACAGGCCGTCCCAGAAGATTCGCCTGATGGATCAGTCTTTTTTGAACGGCCGGCACGTCCTGCAAGGGAATTTGAACCCCTAGGTCCCCTCGGGCAATCATGATCGCATCCGCCGCGGAAAGAATTCCGTCGAAATTTTCGATGGCCTCGGCCCGCTCGATCTTGGCGACCACATAGACGGATTGCCCTTTTGCCTGGGCAAACCTTTTCACTTTCAGAATGTCTTCCGCTGTTTCAGCAAACGAAACCCCGAAGGCATCCACCCCCTGCTGCAGGGCAAATGCGACAAAATCGAGGTCTGTATCCGATACGGCATCGGCAACTATCTTTGCCCCGGGTATGCTCAGACCCTTGTGGGAAAGAAGCGGACCGCCGATAACCGTCCGGCAGAAGACATTCTCACTGGACACCTTTTCCACCAGGAGTTGTATGAAACCGTCATTGAGGAAAATCAGGCTTCCTTGGGTCACACTTTCCGGCAGTCGCTTGTAATCGACTGGTATTTGGTTTGTGGTACCCAAAAGGTCTTTGACGGTCAAAACGACCTCATCGCCCTTCTCCAGCAAAAGAGGCTCCTCCAGGAGTTTGCCGATCCGTATCTTGGGGCCGGGAAGGTCTGCCATGATCAGGCAGTGACGCTGCAGTCTTCTCGCAACGGTTCGGATGCGCTGAATATCCTCCCTGTGCCCCTGCAGGGTCCCGTGGGCAAAATTGAGCCGCGCTACATTCATGCCCAAGAGCATCAGCTCTTCCAGGACAGCCTCAGAGCGGGAGACCGGTCCAATGGTGCACACGATCTTGGTTCTGTGCGTCGGTAACATCATGGTCCTGGCCCCTCTCACTGTTCATGTATGCTGTTCTTCAAGCCCCCATAATGATGCTTTCATACAACCGCTCGGCATCCTCCCTGCGACATAGTTCCGTTCCCGGCGTCATGACGGCTGCCGTACCGGCAGCCACGCCGAAAAGAACGGATTCCCTGAGTGGCTTGTCCCGGGCCAGGCTCAACGCGATACCTGCCACCATGCTGTCCCCTGCTCCCACCTTGCTGACTATGGGCACGGTGGGGGGAATGATGTGTTCGACAAAGTCTTCGGAAACCGCCAGGGCCCCCGCCGCGCCAAGGGAGATCACCAGCACCTCACACCGGCCGCTTTTGACCATCTTTTGGGCCTCAGCCTTGATCTGCGATTCCTCTTTGATCTCCTCACCGACCAGTTCCCTGAATTCACGGACATTGGGTTTGATCAAAAACACCCCTTCTTCAAGTGCTTCTTTCAGGGCTTTACCCGAAACGTCCACGATCGTTTTTGTCCCCTTCTTCTTTCCGACACGCGCAACCCGTGCATAAAAGTCAGGAGGCGCGCCCGGCGGAAGGCTTCCGCTTGCTACCACATAATCGGGTGGGGGATCGATGACTGCCAGTTTCTGAAGAAATGACTCCCATTCATTTTGCTTCAGCGTTGGTCCCGGCATTACAAAGCGGTACTGCTGGCCGGTGGATTCCTCCAAAATGACCAGACTCTCCCGGATCATTCCATCGATGGGAAACGGTCGATGGTCCAGACCTTCTTCATCCAGAAGTTCTTGAAGCCTCATCCCTGTCAGTCCCCCTGCAGGGTAAAGGAGCAGGGATGTTCCTCCCAGTTTCTTAATGGCCCGGCAGACATTCACCCCGCCCCCTCCGGGCTCGAAACGAGGCGGTTTGCAGTAGAGTTTCCGCTCGGCCACAACGTAATCAACACTTGAGCTCTTGTCGATGGCCGGGTTCAAGGTCATGGTCACGATGGTTTTCATAAATAACCCTCCCTGTGGCAGTCCACTTAGATACAACCTAAGCTCGTTTACCGGATATGACATTTTCGGGTTCACCCTCGGTGAAAGAGATGATGTTTCCCACCGTGGTGCTCAGGATGCGCTCCACCGCTTCCCGGGTGTTGAACGCGCTGTGCGGGGTGATGATCACATTTCGAAGGCGGAGCAGAATGTGATTGAGCAGCATGGTCTCCAGATCATGTTTTTTGTCATAAACCGAGCGCAGTAATTCGGACTCTTCCCGGATGCCTCCCTCTTCCGGCAGGACGTCCAGTCCCGCAGCCGCCACCTTTCCGTCGCCGATGGCCTTGGCCAGTGCCTTGATGTCCAGGACGTCGCCCCGGGCCGTGTTGATCAGGACCACCCCTTCTTTCATCCTGGCGAATTCTTGGTCGGATATCAGATTCCGGGTCTTCTCGTTGGAAGGGACATGGAGCGTGATGATATCAGAAGAAGTCAGGAGCTGATCCATCTCCACGTAACGGAAACCCATCTGCGAGGCCAGTTCTTGGTCCGGCCGCACGTCCGAGGCCAGGACGTCCATTCGAAACCCTTTGGCTATTCCAATGACGCATCGGCCGATGCTCCCTGTACCGATTACGCCCAGTGTCTTGCCCAAAAGATCGAAGCCCTGGAGTCCCTTGAGGGAAAAATCCCCCCTGCGGGTGCGGTCAACAGCTGCAATCATCTTGTGGCTGATGGTCAGCAGCAGCGCAAAGACATGCTCAGCCACGGTGTTATCCCCATAGACCGGGACATTGCAGACGATTATGTTGTTTGCTTCGCAATACTCAAGGTCGATATGTTCAAAGCCCGTGGAGCGCGTGGTAATGAGCTTCAGACGGTCCATATGCTTGAGCACATCGGCCGACAGATCCGAGTAGATGAAGGGGGATAGCGCCTCCGCGTCGGCGTATGATTCAGCACTTTCCCGGCTGAGAGGCTCCGCAACAAATTCAATCCGGAGCTCCCCTTGCAGACATTCAAAGGTCTGGCGCTCCCAATCCTCAACTTCAAAGACATAGACTTTCATCCATCAACCTCCTTTCCCAAAGACCAGTGGTCACTGAAAACGCGCCAACCCCAGGGCCGCGAGCCTGCCAGCGCGGAATAGATCCGACATCCCACCGTCGTGCCGTCTGCAATGATATTCATGCGGGCAGATGATGTTGCCGGCCGCTCACGCCTTCCCCATGGACATCCCCTTTTTCGTCATGAACTTTGCGAAATCAACGAGGCGGGTAGAATAGACCCATTCGTGGTCGTACAGGCAAGAATATTCACGATCCTGTTGCTCAGAATCATGGTGCTCTGGGCGGCAAATTTCCTTGGATACCGGCCATGGAACTAATCATACTTGAGAAGATAGGCAAGGTCTTCAAGGATGGCCGGATCATCATGGAAAAACCGTTTTGCTCAATAACGCAGGACTGCTGCGACAAGGGCCTGATCGGGGACTTCTTCCGGAGAAACCGCATAGACCGTGCCCCCTTTTATCAGGGTCTGGATCGCCGAGAGATCCAGGAGGTCCTGATCACCTGGTTCAGGGGCTTCGTGCGAATACGCCTTGTCTTTTTTCGGATCAAACTGGCCCCACACCTGAGCCCCTATGGCAACGAAGAGCACGTCGATCCGCCCGTGGTGCGCCGCCAGAACCGCCTCCGTGACATCGGTGGTGGTCAGGCCGGTGCCCTCCAGTTGCCGATACCGGGCATATCCTGCTTCCCTCTCCTTTTTAAAGACCTCTTCCACGATGGACCAGGCTCTCCGGTGAAGCTCTTCAGGTTTCATCCCTTCGGGGTTCCCCGTGATCCCTTCATCCATAAGATGCGGGTAGGTATTGACTTCCTTGTAGAGGGGAAACAGGGTACCGACACCGGCCAGAACCAGGGGAGGTTGCCCGTCCGGCAGTATGCCGCGAATGTGTTTATCGATGATGCGAAACCATTGCCGGATGCGGTTTTTTATCTCGTTGTTGATTTCATGGCCATGGAATACCGCCGGCCGGTTGCCCGTCCCTGATGATGTACCCGTATGAAATTGCAGTTGTGTTTCCGGAAAGCCGGCCGGCAGGGTTTCGGCAAGATTCTGCGGCACGCTCTCCAGTTCGATCTCATCGACGGTTTGCCGTGTACCTTCCAGCAGCCGCAACTGATTCTGACTGGCGGCGAGAATAAAGAATGTGCTGTCGCTGGTCAGGATCGGCAGCAGCGGTTTTACATGAAAGCGGTCTGCTACCACCACCAACTCTGCAAATCGGATGGGCAGCCTGAAAAAGTAAAAGATATCCGCCGAATAAAACAGCGCCAGTCCATCGCTTTGATGCCGCCAGAATGATTGATCCTGCAACAGACGCTGAGGCTCCTTAAGAAAATTCTGTACTTGCGTCGAACGCATGCCTTCGGCCAGAAGTCGCTCTTCGGCTTGGCGCAGGAGGTTCTTGAAACGGATCGGATCCTGCTCCGTCTCCCGTCCGGCCCGGTGTGCCGGCATGTAGAGGGAGACACAGAAGCCGGGATGGCTGACAACAAATATATCCTGAAGTTGTTCAAAGGTGATTCTATCCATACAAAACCTCCATACTTTGATTGATCCGTTGTTTGCCGTTGGCAAGTGCGGCGGATCTGAAGAATTGCCTCATTCGGCGCACGTGCCCTTCGAATCGCCAGCCAAGCCCTGGTCCAAGACGGGATTTTGCACAATGCCCCACAACAGCCTTTCATGAAGATCGCCCCCGGTTTTCGTTCCAGAGCAGGATGACGTCATGATCCACCACATCGTCCTGTAAGTGTTCCGGCATGACCCTTGGACGCGAGATAACGTCGCACCGATGGTCGCCCGACCCTTTGTGACAATAACAGGGCGATGGCAGTGAGATGATGCTTAGAGGGTTGACGGGTTCGCCTTCAGCTGCCACGGGCACATCATCGAGATCGAGAAAATTCAGAACGACTTGATGGAAGCGAAGAACGGGCGACAGCAGGAATCCGAACTTCAGGGCGTGCCTGGAAAAGTAGGCCTGGGGGAAGATCTCCCCGAAAACGGTGATGACACCCGTGGAAAACAGAAACGCCGTGATACCGGTCAGCACCGATCCCGAAAGCAGGGGCCAGCAGCACATTGACGGCCACGTTGGCCCAGAGAACCATCACCAGCAGAAAATTGGCATCTCTTCTCAGGACCAGAACGTGGTGTGCCTGCTTGTTGCCCTTGGTAACCTCGATCTGGAGTTCGAGCTTGCTGATGGCAAAAAACGCCAGCTTAAGACCGGATAACATGGCCGACGGGAAAAGACACAACACCATTCCCATCCACGGAAACAAGGTCATAGCTGAAAGTCGCTTTTGCTTAGTTTACACTTATTGATAGTTGCCGTCAATCGCTTTTCAATGCGCATATGGAAAGAATAGATATAGATTCAGCCTGTTAGCACTTTAAAGGTCCCTGTACAGCGATCACTCCCACAGAAAGCCAAGGCGGTCAATGGCCGGAAGGCGGGTTTCGGGGTCGTCTAAGGTGAGAAGCTCCCCGTACACGCGTCTCTCGGGCAAGGTTTGCCAAGATCCGCACCAGAGGGTTGTTGCGATTTCCAATATCACCCCGCCAACCAAGGCTGGGATGTGTTCGTTGCTCGGCATCCCGTCCTCCTTTTGCAGTATGCCACGGAAGGAAGCCGTCGCAGTCACCGACCCGATGGGCGTTTGAAACGTCAAAGTGACTGTCTCGATTAACGTATAGCGATACGGGAGAATCCGGAAAGGAAATTTTTGGTGAGCGCCCGCAACCCCCAGGGTTGCACCCGGCCCACGGTCGGCGGTCTTTGAAATGGAGAATCGGGAAGAATGTGAAAGTTGGTTGCCTTGTGTGAAGTGCGGCCGAAACGACAAGACCCCGTGGGGATCACCCGACGGGGTCTTGCGCTCTATAAGAACCGCTGAAAATCAGCGGATGGAATTCTGGCTCCCCAGCGCGGACTCGAACCACGGACCCGATGGTTAACAGCCATCTGCTCTACCGACTGAGCTACTGAGGAGTAGTTTTTTACAATAACGGGCTGACATTCCAGGAACCGGGAAGCTGTCCCCGGAGGCCATGCCTGTCGAATACCAAAGATCGGTCCCCTTCCTCAACCGGAAGGGGAAATTCTCTTATCACAGACAAAACCCATGTGCAAGAGAATTTAAATTTTTTTAACGGCAGCTCATGCAGACCATGAGGTCCTCAAGGGGCACTCCTGTCTTGCTGCTGATGAACTGGAGCTGATCCTCCGGCGCGAAATACCGCCCGCAGACGCTGCAGGCCGCCATTTTGAAGGTGCGTCCCCAGATCGTCCGTTCGCTGCCGCCGTTACCGGTAGTCATCTCGATGTGGCCTGTCGGGCAGACGTAGGCACAGGCGCCGCAGCCGATGCAGGCTTTTGAATCCTCCACGAATGGGGGACCGACGATCTTGTCCTTGCCGCGGAAGGAGAATCCGATGGCTGATGCCCCCACAATATCCTCACAGGTCTTGACGCACAGCCTGCACAGGACGCACTTTCCCTTGTCCTTGTCCGGGAGGAAGCGCTTTTCAGGAGCGACCCCCAGCTCTTGAGCCATCGTCCGGATCACGTCCGATTTCGGGCACCTGGCCATGAGCAGCTCCAGAACGAGCCGGCGCACCCCCAGGACCCGTTCGCTCTTCGTATCGACAACGATGCCGTCCTCGACCTGGTAAATACAGGAAGTCACGATGCGCTTTCTCGACCCCTTGGCGACCTCTACGACGCACAGCCGGCATGCCCCCGATGGTTCAAGCGACTCGTGATGACACAGGGTCGGAATGTAAATCCCGTTTTCGCGGGCAGCAGCAAGAATTGTCGTTCCCGCCTCGGCTTCAATATTCTTTCCATCTATGACTAAGTTCACCATCTTGCCACCCTTTACGCTACGGTTACCGCATCAAACTTGCACGTCTCTCTGCAGACACCGCACTTGATGCATTTCGCCTGGTCGATCGCATGAACCTTTTTCCGCTCGCCGCTGATTGCTTCCACGGGGCACTTCTTTGCGCAGGCCCCACAGCCTGTGCATTTATCCGCATCGATGCTGAACTGGATCAGGGCGCGGCAGACACCGGCCGGGCACTTTTTGTCCTTGATGTGGGCCTCATATTCATCCCGGAAATAGCGGATCGTACTCAGGACAGGGTTCGGTGCGCTCCCGCCGAGCGCGCACAGGGATCCGTCCTTGATGGCCTCGGCCATACGCTCCAGGAGCTCCAGATCCCCCTTCTTGCCTTTCCCCGCACAGATGTCACGGAGGATTTCATTCATCCGGTAGATCCCTTCACGGCAGGGGACGCACTTCCCGCAGGACTCGGACTCGAGAAATTCAATGAAGTAGCGGGCGATGTCAACCATGCAGGTATTCTCGTCCATGACGATCATGCCGCCTGAACCCATCATGGAGCCGGCCTCCCAGAGAGAGTCAAAATCTACGGGCAGGTCGATCATCGAAGCGGGGATGCAGCCTCCGGAGGGGCCGCCCGTCTGAACGGCCTTGAACTTCTTGCCGCCCGGTATGCCCCCGCCGATTTCATAAATGATGTCCTTGAGCGGTATCCCCATGGGCACTTCCACGAGGCCGATGTTGTTGATCTTGCCCACGAGGGAAAAGACCTTCGTTCCCGTGCTGTTCGCTGCGCCGACACCGGAAAACCACTTTCCGCCACGGCCGATGATGACGGGGACATTCGCCCAGGTTTCCACGTTGTTCAGATTGGACGGCCGGTCCCAGAGCCCGTGCTCCACCGTGTGAATGTATTTGGCCCGGGGCTCGCCTGCCTTTCCCTCCAGGGAGGCCATGAGGGCTGTCGATTCTCCGCAGACAAAGGCGCCTGCACCCTTGCTGATCTTGACGTCAAAGGCAAAGCCCGTTCCAAAGATGTTGCCGCCCAGAAACCCGGCTTCCCTGGCCTGCTCGATGGCCTGCTGAAGGTTTGCCACGGCCAGGGGATACTCGTTGCGGACGTAAATGTACCCCTCATGGGCGCCGATCGCATAGGCCCCGATGGTCATCCCTTCCAGGACACTGTGGGGGTCTCCTTCCATGACGCTCCGGTCCATGTATGCCCCTGGGTCGCCCTCGTCGCCGTTGCAGATGACGTATTTGATGTCGCCTTCGGCCCGTCGGCAGCTCTCCCATTTCGTCCCCGTCGGAAAACCGCCGCCGCCCCGCCCCCGGAGGCCGGAGATCTTCACTTCGTCAATAACCTCCTCCGGCTTCATGGTCTTCAGAGCCTTATACAGGGCGGAATACCCGCCCCGGGCGATATATTCCTCGATATCTTCGGGATCGATCATCCCGCAGTTTCGCAGGGCGATCTTCAGCTGCTTGCCGTAAAAGGGAAGCTCCGAAATTTTCGGGATCCCGGAATAAGCGGCCGGTACGGCACCCTTGAAATAGGCCTTCTTCTTTCCCTCAATAATGAGCTCCTCTTCATCCATGCGGTAGGTCGGAGCCACCGCGCCAAGGGTCCCATCGGCCACTTGATCCAGAAGGGCGGGAACCATCTTCGCCGTCATCCTGCTGAAGGAGAGGCGCGGCTTGCCGGGCACGATCACATCAACGAGGGGTTCGATGCAATCCATCCCCATGCTTCCCGTCTTGCTGAGGATGAAATCCAGACCGCGCTTCGCGATTTCCTTCTCAAGGACATCGTAGACTTCCTGCGCCCCTGAGGCGATGCCGCTTGTCGCCATACCGACGAGGATCTTGGTCTTTGCCGGCATGAGACGTGTGAGGCCCCGTTTCACAGCTTTATTCAGAGCATCTCGTGTGTTTATCGTACTCACTTTTTCACCCCTGCCTTGCGATAGTTTTTCAGAATCTTGGGAATCTCATCCTGGGTGAGATAAGGATGGATGTTACCGCCAATCCGTACTACGGGGGCGAGGCTGCAACAACCAAGGCACCGCACCTCTTCGAGGGTGAACACGGCATCCTCCGTCGTCTCACCGCAGGAGACGTTGAGATCCCTCTCCAGCCGGTCCCTGAGATTGAATCCCCCCTGGACGTGGCAGGCCGTTCCGGCGCACACCTCAATGAGGTATTTCCCCCGCGGCTTCAGGCTGAAGGCATTGTAAAATGTTGCAATCTCGTAAATCCTGCTCAGGGAAACCTTGAGTTCGTCACTCACGATGGCCAAGGCCTCCTTCGGCAGGTAACGGAATTCCTCCTGGAGATCCTGCAAAACGGCGACGGCCGAACTTTCGTCCCCGCCGTGCCTGCCGACAATCTCCCTGACTTTCCCCCTGTCTACCTCTGTGTTCATTATCTTCCCCTTGATGTTGTCCAGCTGCAGCTTTTCCCGCCCTTAACGGGAGCTCTTCACCTTGGTCATGAGCTTTTTGTATTCGAATTTCACCCTCTCCTGGAAGTATTCGATATCATCAGGAGTCAGATGCCGGAATCTGCCCTGGAGCTTGATGTAATCTCCCAGGGGTCTCAGCGTTTCCGGCATATCCGCGCTAAGTTTGTATTTCCCGTTTTCCACCTCGTAAAGAGGGAATGCACCGGTCTCAACGGCCAGCCGCCCCATTTTGATGCAATCGCCCGAAGGACAGCGCCATCCGGTGGGGCAGACGGAAAGGCATTGGATATAGGAAGGTCCCTTGATCGACCGGGCCTTTTTCACCTTGTTCATGAAATCGATGGGGTAGCTGTGGCAGGCCGTGGCCACGTAGGGTATGTTGTGGGCGACCATGATCTCCGGCGTGTTCTTTTTCCATGTCGCATTGCCGCGGCTGACCTTCCCGGGAGGAGCGGTGGTGGTCGAAGCCCCGAACGGCGTGGAACCGGAACGCTGGATACCCGTGTTCATGTAGGCTTCATTGTCAAAACAGACAAAGAGCATGTCGTGCCCCCTCTCCATGGCACCGGACAGGGCCTGAAGGCCGATGTCTACCGTACCGCCGTCGCCGCCTATGCCCACCGTCTTTACATAGCGGTCTTTGATTTTTCCCTTGCGGCGCAGAATTTTCAATCCGGCCTCCACGCCGGAAGCCACGGCTGCGGCATTGGGGAACGCCACATGCATCCAGGGAAGTTTCCACGCCGTGGTGGGGTACATCGTGGAAATGACTTCCATGCAACCCGTGGCGTTTACAATGACCGTGTCTCTGCCTAATGCCTTGCACATCAGGCGAATGGCCAGGGCCTCTCCGCATCCCTGACAGGCGCGATGCCCGGCGGCAAAGTATTCTTCCCTGTCCACCAGCTTCGGCGCATAGAGGTCAAAGTTTTCAACAAGACCGGATCGGTACTGTTTTGCCGTATTCATTATTCTCTCACCCCATAAATTTCGTAGGCTTTCTCTGGTCTCTCCGCATCCGCTTCCGCCGCGGTTCTGATCATCTCCATGAAATGATCCACCATGACATCCCGTCCACCAAGACCGATGATGTAATTCAAAATCACGGGCCGCTTCTTTTCCGCGTACAGGGCGGAGCGCACTTCCAGGGCGACGGGTCCGCCCGCCCCGCCATAGGACAGGCAGCGATCCGTAACAACCAGGACCTTTGCGCCCTTGACCGCCTGCTTCAATTCCTCAACAGGAAAGGGCCGCCACAGCTTTAATTTGAGGAGTCCTGCTTTCATGCCCTCCTTCCGGAGTTCATCGATGGCCATTTCCGCGGTTTCTCCCATGGAGCCCATGGTCAGCATAAGGACTTCCGCATCCTCCGCCTCGTAGGATTCGATGGGTTCGTATTTCCTGCCGAACTGCTCCTCCCATTCCTTCCAGACTTCAAGAATGACCTTTTTGGAATTCAGAAGAACTTCCTCGCGGCTCTTGCAGGCTTCCGTGTAAATGTCCGGAAGCCCCAGCGCGCCAAGGGTCACCGGAGCGTCGGGATTCAGTGCGGCGAAGGGTTTGAAGGGAGGGAGAAAATGGTCCACCTCTTCCTGGTCGGGCATGAGCATCGGCTCAACGACATGGGTAAGCTGAAAGCCATCGAGATTGACGTTGGTCGGTAGCAACACGTCCGGATGCTCGGCGATTTTGAAGGCCTGGATCGTCATGTCCACGGTTTCCTGCCCATTGGCGGCAAACAGGGAGATCCAGCCGATATCCCTCTGGCTCATGATGTCGCTGTGGTCGTTCCAGATGCTCAGGGGCCCGGAAAGCGCCCGGTTGCCGATGATCATAACGACGGGCAGCCTCATGGAAGAGATGATCGCCAGAATTTCCGCCATGTAGAGCAACCCCTGGGAGCTCGTTGCCGTAAAAGCCCGCGCCCCGGCTCCGGAAGCCCCCGCACAGGCGCTCATGGCCGAATGTTCCGATTCCACGGTAATGAACTCGGCATCGAGGCGCCCATCCGCGACGATCTGGGAGAGATGCTCCGGCACATGGGTATTCGGGGTGATGGGATAGGCGGCAATAACTTCCGGTCGACACAGGGCAGCCGCCTCGGCAGCGGCGAGCGCGATTTCCATACCTATTCGTTTCGACATGGCCTATTCCTCCCCCACCATTTTAATCGCACCCGGCCAGCATTCGTGGGCGCAGATTCCGCAGCCCTTGCAGTAATTCAGATCGGCCGCAAAATATCCTTCCTCATCCGCCGATATGCAGCCCTCCGGACAGAACAGATAGCATATGCCGCATTTTATGCATTTGGAATTGTCCCAGATCGGGCGCTCCGCCCTCCAGGTGCCGGTATGATAATCCCTGGAACTTCCAGGCCGGAAGACGACACATCCAGGGTTAACTTCTTGCCAGGTTTCTGGCCATTTTTTCTCCGCCATTATAAATACCTCGACCCTTGTCTGCAGATTTATACGAGTTTTACCTCATTAAAGGCTCGCTTCATCGCCGTCAGATTCTTGTTGGCAATCCGGCCGAACCGGTGTTCAATGGGTTCGTCAAGGGATTCCATCTTCACGATATCGGTCATTTTGACGAGAGCGCCCAACATGGTCGTGTTGGTAATGGGAACACCAAGTTCCGCCCAAGCAATGGCCGTTGCATCGACTAGAGCGATCCGGCCATCGAACTGAATATGCGGTTTGATTTCCGTGAAGGGCCTGTTCGTGTTGAGGATCAGAAGCCCTTCCGGCTTCAGCCCTTCTGCGACATTCACCAGGGTGATCAAACCCGGATCAAGAACAACCACGACATCGGGACGATAAATACGCTGCCGCTTCTTGATCCGTTTGTCATCGACCCGGTTGAAAGCCTCTACCGGTGCGCCGCGCCTTTCAGGGCCGAAACTCGGAAATCCCTGGGCGTACTTGCCTTCGCCGATCGCCGCCAAAGCAAGCATTTCGACAGATGTCACCGCACCCTGCCCGCCTCTTCCATGCCATCTCACTTCTATCATTGAATCTTCTCCGGAGTTGTGTTCGCGAACAAAAGGAATTTATTCGTTGTGGAACCTGTTTCAGCGCCCATGCTTATCATAAAAAAACGATTTGTTGTCAATCTTTATTTCCGGAAGTTGACATTGCAACAGTCTGTTATATAGCTGTTTTTTGATCAATATACAACTATAGTTTGACTATTGATTCGTTTGGTGTGATAATTCTCGAATTGTTTTTTCTTTTTTTGCACAAGGGGAGGTGTGCTTCAAGTCCGGGAATAGGTTTTCAGGGCTTCGTCATAAAGGTCCCTTCCCTTCGTATCGTTGATCACCACCAGGGGAAGCTCGAAGACAACCAGACGGAAGATCGCCTCGGGACCGAGGTCCTCATAGGCCACTACGGCGGATTCCCGGATGCAGCGGGCCGTGAGCGCCGCAACCCCGCCAATGGCGCCGAAATAGACCGCCTTGTACTGCTTCATCGCGGATACGACTTCCGGCGAACGCCGCCCCTTGCCGATCATCCCTTTCAAGCCCAGGGCCATCAGCCGCGGCGCGAACGGATCCATGCGGTAGCTTGTTGTCGGGCCGATGGACCCGGTTACGGCCCCCGGCTTTGCCGGAGCTGGACCCGCATAGAAAATCACGGCGCCCTGGACCGGAAAGGGCAGGGGCTCCCCCCGCACTGCGGCGTCGCACAGGCGGCGGTGGGCCGCATCCCGTCCGGTGTAGACGATCCCGCTGAGCAGGACCTGATCCCCAACGGAGAGGCGTTCACAGAGTTCGTCATTCAAAGGCGTTTCCAGGCGGATCGGCTCACTCGTCATTTCAGAGGACCGCCTCCCTGTGCCGCGCCACATGGCACTGGATATTGACCGTAACGGGAAGACTGGCGATGTGGCAGGGCATCATTTCCACATGAACCGCCAGGGCGGTTACGCGCCCCCCATATCCCTGGGGCCCTATCCCCAATTGATTGACCTCCTCCAGAATTTCCCGCTCCATGGCAGCCAGGCGCTCGTCATGGGCATTGGCCGTCCCGAGAGGCCGAAGGAGGGCTTTTTTAGCCAGGATGCCGGACATCTCCAGAGATCCTCCAATGCCCACCCCGACCACAACAGGCGGACAGGGATTGGAGCCGGCTTTGCGTACACAGGCCACCACCTGATCGACAATCCCGGCTTTCCCTTCGGCGGGAACCAGCATGGCGCTGCAGCTCATATTCTCGCTTCCGCCGCCTTTCGGCATCGCGATCAGTTTGAGCCGGTCGCCGGGAACCACCTCGGTGTAAATCACCGCCGGGGTGTTGTCCCCCGTGTTCCGCCGCGAGAGGGGATCGCAAAGGGATTTGCGGAGATACCCCTCCCGGTAGGCCTGTCGGACCCCCTCCTGAACGGCCTCCTGGAAATCGCCCCCCACGATGTGAACCTCCTGGCCCATCTCCGCGAAAACGACAGCCAGCCCCGTGTCCTGGCAGAGCGGCAGGCTTTCCTTCTTGGCGACGTCCATGTTTTCAAGAATCTTCTGCAGAACGTAGCGGCCGAGAGGCGATTCCTCCTCCTCCGCCGCCCTGGCCAGGGCGTTCTGCATGTCCCGGCCCACTTCAAGGTTAGCGGCAATAAAGAGGTCCCGCAATGTCTCGGTCACGGTTCCAGCGGTAATCTCTCGCACCCGGCTTATCCTTCCTTCTGATTCTGAATTGGTGGAGCCCTTACGGCTCCTTTTCCATGTCCCGGCGGAATTCCAGGGATTTGGACAGGGTCATCCGATCCAGATAACGGAGATCACCGCCCATCGGTACCCCCTGGGCGATGCGGGTCACCGGGACATCCAGCTTCCCGATCATCCGGGCGATCAGGAGTGCCGTTGATTCGCCGGAGACGTTGGGATTCGTGGCCAGGATGACCTCGCGAACCACATGCTCCTGCACCCGGTCGACCAGTTCCCGAAGATGGAGCTGTTCCGGCCCGATGCCGTCCAAGGGCGAAAGGACTCCGTGGAGGACATGGTAGGTCCCGGAATAACTCCCGCTTTCTTCGATCGCCATCAGGGCGTCCGGATCTTCCACGACACAGATCAGGCTGGAATCCCGTGCGGCGTCACGGCAGATATTGCACAGTTCGGCCTCGGCAAAATTATAGCAGACTCGACAGAAGCGGATTGTATTCCGCACCTCGGTAATGCTGTCTGCAAGTCCCCGGGCATCGCCTTCCGGGGCTCTCAGGATATGCATCGCCAGTCGTGTCGCTGTCTTTTCCCCGATCCCCGGAAGTTTCCCCAGCTCCGCAATCAAGCGCTTAATGGGAAGGGCGTAACCTGCCATGCCGGAACCGCCCCTCCTACATCAGCCCGGGAATGCTCATGCCCCCGGTCAGCTTGGCCATTTCCGAGGAGGTCATCTCCTGGGCCTTGCGGACGCCCTCGTTGACAGCGGCCACAATCAGATCCTGCAGCATCTCCACGTCGTCGGCATTGACCACCTCTTTTTCGATTTTCAAGGAAACGACTTCAAAACGACCGTTTACCGTAACCGAAACCATTCCGCCACCCGCCGTAGCCTCCACGGTGCGGGATGCAAGATCTTCCTGGAGACGGGCCATCTTTTCCTGAAGCATCTTGGCCTGTTTCATGATGTTTCCAAAATTTGCCGCCAATGAGCTTTACCTCCTTATCCTCTTTGAATAAAAAACATCTCCTCCTCACCCCTGTTCCGGGGGCTGCTTGGCGGGGGTGCGGACCTTGACCTCCTGAACTTCCGCGCCTTCAAATACGCTCATCACCTTTTGCAGCAGAGGATGATTCAGGGCCTCCCGCCGAATTTCCTCTATGGAGTTTTTGCGGACCATGGCCTCCGATATTTTTTCAGCACCCCGGCTGCCCGGTTCCGGCTCCAGGGACTCGATCTCCACCGTCACGCCGGACTGGAAAAAAGAGCCGGCAATCTCGTTCAGGCGGTTCTTCTGCGCCGAGTCATTGATGGCCTCGAAAAACATGTGATTGCGAAATCCGATCCGCAGCTTGCCGTTTTCACAGCCGAGGTATTCGCCCTGCTCAATCTGCGAAGCCAGGGGCACCGAATGCTTTTTCACGTGGTTCTTGAAATTTCCCCAGACGTCCTCCGGTTTCGCCTGCCCCCGGGATGGCTCCTTCAACTCCGGGACCGGCTCCTTAACGGATTCCACCTTCGTCGGGACTGCCGGCAGGTCCAGTGTGCGCTTCCCGGTCACCGGCGGGTCCGCCTGCCCCCTCCCTTGAGGGCGCTGCGGCGGGGAAGCTGCCAGGCGGGCTTCCAGCTCCTCCATGCGGGCAAGGACTTCCGCCAGGGGAAAAGCGGGCGGCAGAGCGGCCATTCTGCAGACGATCGTCTCGAGGTTCAGGCGGGGGTTGCGGCTCCGGCGGACGTTTTCCTCCTCAGCCAGAAGGATATCCAGAAGCTGCCGCAGGGTCTCCCGGGAAACCTCCGCCGCCTGCGCCTCGAGCCTCTCCAGATCACTTCCGGAGATGTCCAGAAGCTCCTGTTTCCGCCCGACGATCCGGACCAGAAGAAGATTGCGGAAGTGCCGCAGCAGAAGCTGGTAAAAATAGGTCATGTCCAGGCCGGCGTAATATCCCTCGTCAATGATCTTCAGGCACTGCCCCGCATCACGGCGCAGGACCGCCTCGGAAAGCTGAAAGAGAAACCGTCGATCGGTCCTGCCGAGCAGCTCTTCGACTGCCTCATCCCCGATCGTCGTCCCGGCGTACGAAATCACCTGGTCGAAGATGCTCTCGGAATCCCTCATACTGCCGTCTCCCGCTTCGGCAATCCAGGCAAGAGCGGTATCACTGACTTCGATTTTTTCGGCTTCCGAAATCTTTCTTAATTGCTCCACGATCTGGCGCAGAGAAAGGCGGCGGAATTCGAAGTTCTGGCAGCGGGAAAGAATCGTGGCCGGCACTTTGTGGGTTTCCGTCGTGGCAAACATGAAGACAACGTGGGCCGGGGGCTCCTCCAGGGTCTTCAGAAGGGCGTTGAAGGCCTCCCGGGTGAGCATGTGCACTTCGTCGATAATGTAGACTTTATAACGGCAGGAGACGGGCAGGAAGCGGATGCGTTCGCGGAGTTCACGAATCTCGTCGATCCCCCGATTGGAGGCGCCATCGATCTCCCGGACGTCAAGGGAAACGCCCTCCGTGATTTCCCGGCAGTTCGTGCAGGCGTTGCAGGGGATATCCGACGGACCCTGTTCACAGTTGATGGCCTTGGCCAGAATGCGGGCGACGGAGGTCTTTCCCACACCCCGCGGTCCGCTGAAGAGGAAGGCGTGGGCAATGCGGTCCTGGCGGATGGCATTTTTCAGGGTCTGGACCACGTGAGGCTGCCCCACCACGTCCTCGAAGACCTGGGGTCGCCATTTCCGGGCTAAAACGAGGTAATCCATAACGACTCCGAAGGAGAACACTTTCCGAAGAATTTGCCGACCCCTCTTCGGAACAGGGGGATTCTCAAGACGGAAGAGCAGGTGTTCCTGCCGGCACTCTCACAATATCACTGGAAGGACAAAGATTATCAGAAAAACTCCGACAAAAGAACCGGGGTGGCACATTCTGGACCTGGGAACTTGCGGCTGTCGCTTTTAGCTGAAAAAAAAGATAGCCAGGCTGATCCGCAGCACACGCTGGACATTGCTACCGCTGCTTCCTTCCGGACCTGACGGGGTTCACACGCCATCGTTGCACGGGGCCCGGCTATCTATATCCTTGAGAATCCCGTCCAAAAACCTTCTTCGCGGCGGGCGGATAACCAATACCAGAGGAAGAAACTGGCGGAGAGAGGGGGATTCGAACCCCCGGTACATCTTTGTGGACATACACACGATTTCCAGTCGTGCCCCTTCAGCCTCTCGGGCATCTCTCCTCAAAAAACAGCCGCTGAAAAATGACGCAAGCTCCATAACAGAAAAGCAGAAAAAACACCACCACTTTTTCAGATCACATTGATTCTTTCGGATCACGGTGTTTACGGCGCCGCTATGGGCCATCCGGCATACCCGTCGTATGCCGCGCCCCGCCTTCTCAG
>JAVETB010000032.1:0-29036 GCA_034006265.1 Syntrophus sp. (in: bacteria)
ACATGCCCGTTTGGGAAAACAGGTCAGCCGTCCCGGAGAATTCTCTATGCCCAGTGCAAGGGTGGTAAGATCCATAAGCTGAAGATCTTCGTTGATTAGAGATTCAATATAAGAGTCAGGGATATAAAGCATAATCGTAATACCTTTCTGGATTGCAGTTTCTCAAATAAAATATAAAAAAGACTTGATCCCCGAAGGAGATTATCCCAAGTCAGGGCGATGATCAGGGCGAACTAAGCTGGCAAGAATCATTGCCAAAGTTGCTTTCCCTGCGCCGGATTTCCCCAAAAAACGTGAGACAAGGTTCCTCCATTTCAAAGGCCATATCCATGTTGAGACGCCCTGCTTGCTTTGATATGTCAACACTCGGCATGACAATGATCCGCAAAACATCTTTTTTAGTCACAACTATCAGGTATTATTAGAATTATATTTCTATGCTTGGGAGTATAAAGAAAGTGGTGCCATCTGTCAATAGATGCATGAGCCTGCAGAAGCATAGGTCTATAGAAACATAAGAATATAGAAGCCTGAGAATTTAGAAATTTATGAGATTCCAATTCCAGATCAAAAATGCTATCAGGGCGGCCAAGAAGAGGTGACATAATCCAGTGTCCTGCGTCGTGGTTTTTCCAAGTCAGGGAGAGCAGTTTTACTCCTGAAATCCGGGACATTTTCATGCCTATGTTGGCCTGGCAGTATCTCAACGGGATGATTTGTGTGCAACCTGTGCAATCAGAAAGCTCTATCGGTCATCCACGCTTGGGCAAAGGAGGAACGCGATGAAGCCTCTCACAAATTCCATTGAGCTGCGCCCGATTGGAATCGTGTATTCTGCAGAAAACTCCACGGTAAAAATGCCGCTTCAGGGGCTTCATTCGGTCATCGAAATCTTTCCGGAATATGCGGCCGCCCTCGAAAAAATCGATGAAAGTTCCCATCTCTGGATTCTTGCCTGGTTTCACGAGTCCAGAAGGGATGTCCTCAAAGCCTCTCCCGAACGGGTGAATCCAAATGTTCAGGAGTACGGCGTATTCGCCTTGAGAACGCCGGTCCGGCCGAATCCGATCGCCTTGACCCTGGTGCGCCTGGAAGGAGTTCTGGGAAACCGTTTGTTCGTCGACGGGCTGGATGCCATGAACGGAACCCCCATCCTGGATATCAAGCCGTACTTCGAGCAGGATATTGTCTTTTCCCCAAAGACGCCCGAGATTATCCCGTCAAGCCGGCGGATGAGGGAAAAGCACATGGAAAGGGAAGCCCTTGCTCATCACCGGGAGATCTGCGGCGATCTTCGGGTTGCCGTACGGATGGGGCTGTTTGTTGAGGAGCGTTGGGGAAAGTTGAACAATGATGCGTTGACGGTGGAGGTGACCGGTTCCCCCTGCCTGGCCGATGTCATTCAGGGGCTGACGCGGGCCCGCCTGGCCAACCCCCCGCGGTTTTCCTTTCGGCCTTCCGGTGAAATGCTTTGCAGCATCTGGAGAAAAAAAGGGGAGCAGATTTCCCTGACCTGGCTCGGAGAGAACGATCCGGACCGCATCAAATCCCTTCCCGATGAAGCGCTGTTCAAAAGCGAGAGGAGTTTCCCCATTATTTCAGGGAGTCGGCCATGATCCCGTAAAGGTCGGTATTGTCGAGGGCGCGGCCAAGGCGTTCACTTCCCGGCCCTGAACTCCAGATGATCGTATCGACCCCGGTATGGCGCTTTCCAGTCCATGCCGGCTCCACCCCGGCTTCGGCGGCGTCCAATTCCTTTGAAAGTGGTCCCGAAATGGCGAATCCGCCAGTTTCGTGGTCGGGAACCACAATCAGAAGGGTTTCCTCCCTGCGCTTCGGGTCCTGATCAATCCACGCCCGAACAACGGCTACGGTTTCGTCGAAGGCCAGAACTTCACCCACCTGGCAGGGAAAATTATTCTCGTGGTTGGCCCTGTCCACCAGAGAGCCTTCGATGAGAAGAAAAAACCCGGCTTCATTCCGTTCCAGCACCCTCAAGGCGGACGTTGCCATCTCCCGCAGCCTGGGTTCGGCCGATTCCGGCTTTCTGATGCATTCCGGGGTAAGGGCATGGTCGGAAAAAAGCCCCAGGAGTTTTGTCGCACCCTCCTCAACGGCTTTTTCCAGTTCTCTCCGGTCGTGAACAGCGTGGTATCCGCGCTCTTGAGCCAGGCGCAGAAGATCCCCGGCGGTCCCGCACGGATCCGGTTCTTTCGCAGTCAGCAGGACTTTGCCGCCGCCCAGAAGCACGTTCACCCGGGACTCCTCGATGTACTGGCGGGCGATTTCCTTCCAGCAGCGGCGGAAGGGGACATGAGCGCCGAAGGCGGCGGGAGTTGCGTCGGTGATTGCCTCTGTAGCAACAAGGCCTGTGGATCTGCCGGATTTCATGGCCAGTTCCAGGATGCTTGGCTGATACGGGCGTCCGTCACGGTGATAGCAGATTTCCCCGTTGGAGAATTTTTCTCCGCAGGCCCAGGCTGAAGCTGCGGCTGCCGAGTCGGTAATGACTCCGCCGGCGGCAAAGGTTCTCTGGTATCCGATCTGATCCAGGGTTTCAAAAGAGAGGGGAAGAGGATTGCTCCCGTGTTTGGAAATGCGGGCGGCCGTGACATTGGCCAGCCCCATCCCGTCGGGAACCATGAGGATGATGTTCCTGGCCCTTCCGGAGCAGGAAGAGGCGGGCAGGATGAAGAAAATAATGACGAAAAGAACAATGCGGGACAGATAGACTTCATCAACCGGAGATCTCGTCATCAGCTTCCTGCCTGGCACCTGGATTATTTGACTTTTACCGTGAACGATATCAGCCAATCGCCAAAAGAACAAGATGTAAGATCCGGGTTGAAAAAAGCGGTTGATCACGTTTCGCCTCTGTTGCGCCATCCCGGGAGATGAATTGATTGACCGGAAGGGGAATTATGCGCTGATCCGGTCCTGCAATGGTGATTCCTGCTTAGCCCCGTTGCGCTGATAGTAAACGCTGGATCGCGATATTCCAAGCAGTTCCGCCTGGCGGCATACGGCAATGTCAAGGTCCTTTCTGTTGATAAGCGACACGCGCTCCTTGTGGCTCAGATCCAGATTCTGTCGAAGCCAGTTCAGTTCTTTCTGAAGTTGATCAACCTGACGGTTGAGGTTTTGGATCTGCTTTTCCTTTTCCTGGCCACCGTCCTTCTTCCGATTGGTGAAAAGATCCGGCATCCGCCGGGTGGCAATGACTTTCCAGTTGCGGACTTGCACCGGATGAATCTTATAGCGATCGGCGAGTTCAGCCGATGTTTTCTTGTCCCGAATGGCTTCCAGAACAACCTTGGCTTTAAAGGACGGGGTGTATGTCTTTCGTTTGTGTTGCATTGAAGTTTCTCCTTTTTCTGACTCAGCTTTGAAAAAAATTTTCCCTGCAGCTGAAAAAAAACAGACCGCCAGAGTCCATATCCCACTCTGAAGCCTGATGAATCAATGGCCTGGTGGATGAACCGGCAACTCAAAGTGGTCTTTTCATGTCATAATGTAAGAATTAGAAGTGAATTGTAATAATGAGTCATATAATGTAATGATTAGTAAATCAACAAGAATTGTTTGGGTAATTATGACTTTGTTGACATAATGACGGGCGAGACTTCTGATAGAGAAATGCAGGGGGATTTCAGGTATTTAAAAGGCAGAGTACTTCTTAATTAGGAAGAATTACTATGAACTTTTGGAAGATTCCGGCTTGTTGTCGCTCTCAGGGGTGCATAGAAAGGATAACTTCTTTGTCCGCTCAGCGATCAGAGAACCGATTTCCTTTTCAAGCTGGTCGAAAGCCTCCAGCAGCGCTGTTGCCTGTTCGGTAAGATGCATTCCCTGTTTTTGCGATTCAATGACCACCAGGGGGATTCCCAGCCGTTCCTCGGAGGCCTTCAGCCTGCCCCATGCCGCACGATAGGACATATTCAGCTTTTTAGCGGCTGCATTGAGGCTTTTGCATTCTGCAATCGTCTTGAGCAGTAAATATCGTCCCTCGCCGAATAGAACACGGCCATTCTTTTCCAGCCATACTTTATGTCGGATGTTCAACGATTCTATCCTCTTCTTCTGAAATTTGTGGGCAAACTAATATGTTATTTATGCCATAGAACAGGCGGAAAATCAAGACAAAGTCAAGCAGGAGAGTATTTTGAACAGGCGTGTTTTTGGCTTGACTTCCAGGATGACCTCCTTTTATGCTGCAACTGTTTTGTATGAAATGATCTTTAAGGAGCCTGCTATGAAACCTGCAATCGTTGTTATCGACATGGTCAAGGATACCCTGGATTCTTCCCATCCCCTGCCCATTGCGTCTTTTGCCCGTGCCATTGTTCCGATGATAAACCATCTGACGGAAGAAGCCCGGAAACATTCAATCCCAGTCATCTTTTCAACAGACAGCTTCCTCGAAGGGGATTTCATTTTCAAGGGAAAGATGAAAGAGCACAGCATCCGGGGCACCGAAGGCGCTGAAGTCACCGACCGGCTGGTTCAGGCCCCCACGGATATCTGGCTTCCCAAACGCCGCTTCAGCGCATTTTTCAAGACGGATCTCGATCAGACACTGCGTCTGCATGGTGTAGACACCCTGGCCGTCGCAGGCATCAGCACCAACTGGTGCGTCCTTTCCACGGTCCTGGACGCGCTGGCCCATGATTTTGCCGCCTATTTCATAGAGGATTGCTGTGCTGCCCACAAAGAGGAAGTCCATGAGCAGATTCTGAACATTTTCCGCAGTAATCCACTTTATCCGATTTTTCAGGTTATGACCGCCGAAGAATTTCTGCAAAAGCTGAACTGATGTGGTGAAATCTTTCACCGGGAAAGGGAGAAGCCATGATGTTCCAGGAACTGGTTTTGAAGAACAGGAGTTACCGACGCTTTGAAGAAAACGAACGAATATCCGAAGAAACGCTGAAAGAACTTGTGGACCTCGCCCGCCTTTCGCCTTCGGCGGCCAATCTCCAACCGCTCCGGTTTATCCTTTCCGCGGATTCTGACAAGAATGACCGTATCTTTTCCTGTCTTGCCTGGGCTGGTTATCTGAATGACTGGCCGGGCCCTTCGGAAGGGGAGCGCCCTGCCGCGTATATCGTGATACTGGGGGATACGTCCATCGTCCACTCCTTCGGGTGCGACCATGGAATTGCCGCGCAGAGTATCCTGCTGGGTGCGGTGGAGAAGGGGCTGGGGGGATGCATGATCGCTTCGATCAAGCGGGCGGCCCTGCGGCAGTCCCTGAATATCCCGGAGCAGTATGAAGTCCTCCTTGTGCTGGCTCTGGGCAGGCCGCGGGAGAAGGTAGTCATTGAACCCCTCGGACCGGATGGCTGCATCCGATACTGGCGGGATGAGGAGGGTGTCCATCACGTTCCCAAGAGGCCCCTGGAAGAGCTTCTTCTCTGAAGCCCATTCGGACCGTGAAGAGCAGAAGAATCGGCGGCAGGGAAACTGTGAGGCGAGTCCCCGATGTCTGCGACGAAGCGGTCTGAGAAAGGCGCATATTAACATCGGGATTGGAGCCGGCCGCTTCAGAGGGAGGAGATCACGTCAGGTCGTATTCAAAAATCTGCCAGCGGTCGATTTTTTCGAAGGCATCCTCGACGGCTTTGAAGAGTGTCTTGAGCGAAACAGGTTTGATGAAAAAATCATCGAAGCCCGCGCCTCGGCATTCCAGAAGCCCGTAAATATTGCTGTAGCCCGTCAGGGCATTGATGATGGCAATCTGATTGTCTTTGCGGATTTTCCTGCAAAGATCAATGCCGCTCATGCCGGGGAGATTGAGATCCAAAAACATGACCATAACGCTTTCCCTGGCGAGAACCTCCAGAGCTTTTTCCGCGTTCTCCGCCGTGATCACCGTGTAATCGCGCATGCTCAACGCCTCCTGCAGCATCGAAAGAATCTCAACCTCATCATCCACCAGGAGAATCTTCGGTTCAACCATGTCTTACCTCTTCACAATCCAATGAAATCTGTTGTTTGTTTATTCCTGATTTTTTTGTTCCTGTTCAAGCCATCACCATGCATCACGACGGATCCGTTTCTTCCGTCTCGTCTTCGTGTATGTCCATGATCTTGCCGAATCCCGCATAATCCTTGAAAGAACATTCTTTCACGGTTAAAAGCTTCTGGGTGATCATTTCCATCCGTTCCGTCTGTCCCTTTATGATCTGCAGTTTCTGATGGATTTTCGGACCCAGGGCCGGGTCTGAAAGGAGCAATTCCGTATAGCCGGAAAGGATCTGAAGCGGCTGGTTGAATTCGTGGCAGATCGTTCCCGCCGTCTGCAGTATGCTTTGCAGCCTCATCCGCTGGAGGCGCTCCTGCTCCGCATGCTTTTGATCCGTGATGTCCTGCATCAGGATCAGCGCATGCTCCACATTCTGCAACTGGATCCGTTCCGCCGACAAAAGGCAATGGCGGATCTTTCCCTCTTTGGTTCGTAACGGGACATCAAGGTTTTGCACGGAACCTTTTTCAACCATCATTTTAATGACAAGATCACGCTGTTCAGGATAGACGTAAACATCAAGCTTTCTTGATGTTTTTCCCATCACCTCCCAGCGCGTAAACCCGAGGTTTCGCAGGTAACTTTCATTGACTTCAACAATTTTTCCATCCTGAAACGTAATGATGGTCATCATCGTCGGAATGCCTTGAAACGCTTTGAGGAATTTTTCCTCGCTGATCCGGAGGATCTCTTCGGTTTGTTTGCGATCGGTGATATCGGTCATGCTGGCGACAATGCCGCCCAGAGTCCCGTCGGCCTTGTGAAAAAGGGCTTTATGGATGATGGTATGCAAGAGGGTGCCGTCTTCGGCATGGATCGTGGATTCATAAACAGTCCTGCCGCCCTTCTGAATCAATTCCATGTCCAATTGGCGATGAAGGTCGATCTGATCGACCTGATCGAGATTCTCCATGGATGAGCCCAGGATCTGTTCCCTCTGTAAATTGAAATATTCCTCGAAAGCCTTGTTGCAGCCCAGGTACCGTCCCTGTGGATCCTTGTAAAAGACAGGATTTGGGATATTGTCGATCAGGATCTGGAGAAAACGGATCTGTCCCGCCAATTCTCCTTCCAGAAGCTGTTTCTCCGCCAGGCGCGCCTCAAGCATCCGGTACAGGATCCGGTTTTCCTCCGCCACTTTGGCGGCGTAGGACAGCTCGTTACCCAAAAGGAGGATCACAATGGCCTCGTTGTTGTGGCGGCTGACATGATCCGCGTTGGTGCCCTGTTCGCCGGCACTGTAGAAACCTGCCAGGGGAACACCCGGCATGGCAGTGGTGATCGCGGCCAGTTCTTCATTAATCCGGCTTTTCAGAAGATTCATCCTCAGGAAGCATGAGCAGACCAGGATGGCGGCAGGTTCGGTAATTCCGGATTGCATCAGTGCACTCTGCAGCGTGTCCTTTCCCGCTGCGACCACTTCGTCCTCGATGGCTTCCATCAGGGCCAGAACGGTTCCTTCCTGTACCGGGTGGGCGAGTTTTGCTCCACCATTCGGCGTTAAGGTGTGAGGGACAAAAATCGTGTACTCCCCCAGAGCATGGCGGATTCCGAAGGGCCGTGCTATCTGTTCAAAGAGATATTTTCCTTCCAGCTCTTCCCTGTGGATGCCGTGAAGTTCCGAAAAAACATCAGCGGCCGGCTTGTGGTCCAGTTCAAGAACTTCACGGTCCCTGCATTTTGTGGCAACGACTCTTTTCCCGGTGGGGTGGAAGCCGTGGCCCATGGCAATGCCAAACTTAAGCCCCGTTTCGAAGACCGCCAGGACCATGCTGTCAGAGTAGGCTCTGTTTCCGTAAAAAACGAAATTTTCCTGTCCGGTTGTTCCTGCGGCATCGACGGCGCTGCCCCCGAAAAATGAGATGCATCCCTGGGAAAGGCGTTTGAGTTCTTCCAGAATTTCAGGGCTGTAGGAATCCGAGGCGGCCGTGCATCCCGGTGAAAACAGGATGGCAAAGACCGACCGGCCGTTGCGGGTCATTTTATTGTAGTAAGAGCTGTTTTTAGGATTGAAATACCGTTTGACCGTGCCACCTTCGAGTGCCTCAAGCACGGCGCCGCGACAATCCGCGGACACCCCTTTCCCCAGTCCGACGCTGACCGAGAGATAAGGCGAAGCGAGGGCCATCACCACAACGCTGCCCGAAAAGGCCTGATGGCACATTTCTCCGGCTGAACTGGCGCCGAACAGGGGGACGTCACCAACGACACTCCGGATGCCGGAAAGCATAGCATCAAGGTCATAGGAAGCCGGTGCAAAGACGATCACCGCCGTCAGGAAATAGGAGACAATGCCCTCTGTCGCCTTATTGGCAGCATCCCGGCCGGCTCCGAATGAGTCATCCCCACGGGCGATGCCGCATCCTACTTCAATATTCGGGGTGCCCTTCGCCCTGGTTCTTTTTCCCTTACCATGCATTTGAATTGTGCTGTCACTGTCATTTTTTAGGTTGTCTGCATGAAAATCCGTCGCCGTGCCCTTTGATCACGATGTCCGTAACACAAGGATACAACAGGAAAATCTGGTATGAGGTTTCTTTCAGCATGCAGGATAGAGCTTTTTGTAGAAGCAATATCCAAGCCATGAATAGCGTGTATTTCCCGGGGGAGCCTTCAGGATTTGAGGCCCGTATACCGGAGGCGAAGGGAATTGCTGACGACCGAGACGGAGCTCAGGGCCATGGCGGCGGCTGCGAACTCCGGGTTCAGAAGGATTCCAAAAAAGGGGTAGAGCACGCCGGCGGCGACCGGGATGCCGATGATGTTATAGATGAAGGCCCAGAAGAGATTCTGGCGGATGACCTTCATGGTTTCCAGGGAGAGCTGGATGGCCCGGGGAACGGCCCGGAGATCACCGGTCATCAAGGTGATGTCGCTGGCTTCGATGGCCACGTCCGTTCCGGCTCCGATGGCGATGCCGATATCCGCAGACGTAAGGGCCGGAGCATCGTTGATCCCGTCTCCCACCATGGCCACGATCTGCCCTTCCTGCTGAAGTCTCCGGATTTCCCGTGCCTTGTCACCAGGCATGACTTCCGCAAGAACTTGATCGATGCCCAGTTGGCGGCCGATGGCTGAAGCGGTGCTGATATTGTCCCCGGTGATCATGGCCACCCGGAGCCCTGAGGCCTTCAGTTCGGCCACGGCTTCTTTTGCAGATTCCCGCGGGACATCGGACAGGGCGATCAGGCCTGTAACCCGGCCCTCTTCGGCGACCAGGACGCAGGTTTTTCCCTGACCGGCCAGATCGGCGACCCTCCGGTCCAGCCCCTGCAAATCCATCCCCTCCTGAAGCATAAGGCGGAGATTCCCCAGCAGGCAGGATTTCCCTTCGATGAGAGCCCGTGTTCCCAGTCCGGACAGCGCCTCGAAGCGCTCAACGGCCAGGGGGGCCATCCCCTCCGATCTTCCTCGAACCACGATGGCCTGGGCCAGGGGGTGTTCCGACCGGGATTCAAGAGAAATCGCCGTCTGGAGGACCCTTTCCGGTGCGGTTCCCTCCGCGGCCAGGATGTCCGTCACCTCCGGCTCTCCCCGGGTCAGGGTGCCTGTCTTGTCGAAAACCACGGAGGTCAGCCGATAGGCCTTTTCCAGGCTTTCTCCTCCCTTGATCAGGATGCCGTGCTCCGCCCCCAGCCCCGTGCCCACCATGACCGCTGTGGGGGTGGCCAGACCCAGCGCGCAGGGGCAGGCAATAACCAGGACGGAAACAAAATTCAGGAGGGCGCGGCTGAAAACAGGTTCCGGGACGAAGAAGAACCACACGACAAAAGTCAGCAGTGCAATCGCGATGACAACGGGGACGAAAACGGCCGCCACACGATCGGCAAGCCGCTGGATCGGGGCTTTGGAACCCTGAGCCTCTTCTACCAGTCGGATAATCTGGGAAAGAGCCGTTTCCGCGCCGATCTTCGTGGCTTCAAAGGTGAAGCTGCCGCTGCGGTTCAAGGTGGCGCCGAAGACCTCGGAGCCCGGTTCCTTGTTCACGGGCACGCTTTCCCCCGTCAGCATGGATTCGTCCACCGCTGAAGAGCCTGAACGGACGATGCCGTCTGTGGGGATCTTTTCTCCCGGCCGCACAACGAGCAGATCCCCCTTGAGAACCTCTTCCACGGGGATGTCTATTTCCTGGTTGTCCCGGATGACACGGGCCGTTCTCGGCTTGAGTCCCACCAGCCGCCGGATGGCCTGGGACGTCCGGCCCCGGGCGCCCGCCTCGAGCAGCCTTCCCAGAAGGATCAGGGTGACGATCATGGCCGCGCCGTCATAGTAAACATGGGGCATCAGCCCTGCCTCGGTGAAGAACCAGGGGAAAAAAGTGGCCAAGGCGGAATAGATGTATGCCGAGAGTGCCCCGATAGCCACCAGGGTGTTCATGTCGCTGGTTTTCTGCCGGGCCGCTTTCAGGGCGCCGGTAAAGAAGCGGCTGCCCACCCAGAAGACAACAGGGGCGGTAAGGATAAAGAGGACCATCTGGAGGGGCCGCGGTGGAATGCCATGCAGAAAGGGAAACCAGTGCTGCATGGAACCCATGAAGATGATGACACTGAGCACGGCGCCAACGGAAAATCGGAGTTTCAAGTCCTTGATTTCCCGGATCCGCGCGGAGGCGATGGGGTCTTCCTGAAGCTCGTCGACGATTCCCAGGAATTCGTATCCCTGGTCGATCACGGTTTCCTTCAGTCCCGTCACCCCTTGCCAGACGGGTTCATGGAGGACCGTGGCCCGGGCCGTGGCCAGATTGACCGACACATCCTTCACGCCCTCCACTTTTTTCAGGGCGTTTTCGACGCGGCGCACACAGGCGGCACAGGTCATCCCGCCGACGGAGATCGTTGTTCTTTCCAGTCCTCCGGAGGCCGGGCGGTCGATTTTAACGACTTCATAACCCAGTTCCCGGACCCGCTCGGTAAGCTGTTCCGGGTGTATCGTCGCGGAATCGAAGTCCACGACGGCCTGTTCCAGGGTGAAATTGACGGCAGCCTGTTCGACCCCAGCCATTTCCCGCAGTCCCTGCTCGACACGCCGTACGCAGGAAGCGCAGCTCATCCCGGAGATATGAAGGATTGCCTTATCCGACAACTTCGAACCCCGCCTCGGAAATTTTTTGTTTGATGACTTCCGGGTCCACGGACTTCGTTTCCTCAAACGTGGCTTCACCGGCCTTCAGATCAACGGAAACATCCTCGATGCCCTCGATGCCCTTTAATGCCTTCGTAACAGCCATCACACAGTGGTTGCAGCTCATTCCCGTAATCTTGATCTTTTTCATAATGCAGCTCCTGAGCTTGTAATATGCCATAAATATTACAAGCTCCTTCCGGTTTGTCAAGGTGAAGCGCGACTCATCCCAAGGCCTGAAAAGGAGAGCTCGCAAGGGAGAATGAAGCCGGCACCGTTGGGCTGGAGGGCTGGTTGGAACAGGCCATGGCGGCATGGGATCGCGCAAAATGGGGCGCTTCTTGAAACGGGCGGGGGGCCGGCCGTCAGGACAGGGATGACAGGTAGGCGCGGAGATTGGTCTTTTCATTGGTGATCCCCAATTTCCTGCGGATGTTGTTGCGATGAAAATCGATCGTGTTTTTTGAGAGATAAAGCAAATCTGCTATTTCCTTCGTTGTTTTACCTTCCCGGATCAGGTTGGCCACATCCAGCTCCTTGGAGGTGAGATTGTACATCCCCGAGGTCAATCGTCCGTTGAATGAAGTTCTGATGTCTTTGAGATTTGTCTCAAGAACCTCCAGGCACGATCTATTGCGCGCATCAAGCGGGGCTATCTTCAGCTTTTCAACATAGGGCATGACAAGGTCATTGATGTTTGACAAAATCCTTTCTTCAACTTCCTCTCGATCTTCCTCCTTCTGCCTGAGGAGAACCTTCAGTGCGACGTTGGCCTCTTCGAGGGATCGCGATTTCTCATCCAGTTCCCTCTGTCTTTCCTGCAGCGCCTCCTCCGCCCGTTTCCTGTCCGTTACATCCCGGCCCACGCCTTGATGCTCCGAAAGGGTGCTCCCTTCAGATTCAGAGAAAATCGCCCGCAGGGTCCACTGCTGCCAGCGAACCCCGCCGTTTTCCATCATCCCGCGGCACAAAAAGCAGATGACCGGATGCTCCGGGCTGAGTGAGGACATCCTTTCCAGGATGCCCGTGCGGTCTTCCTCGTGAATGAGGGATAGAAATTCCCTTCCGATCAGCTCCTCGGCCTGTTGGCCCAGGTATGAGCCGTAGGCTTCATTGACGAACGTGAAACGACCGTTCGGCGTCATCCGGCAGATCAGTTCCGTCTGGTCTTCAACAATGCCCCGATAGCGGGCTTCACGGATGCGGAGGATTTCCTCGGCTTGGTGGCGCTGGGTAATGTCGTCGAGCATTTCGATCACGGCCTCGATGGAGTTGTTTCTGTCCCGGATTGCGGAAGAGACGATGCGAAAGAGGCGGGGTTCTCCACCGACACGGATCGTGCTTTCCGCCTCGTGGACCAGTCCGTCATGGAAGGTCCGGGATGCGGGGCCGGTCAGTTCACGGGTCCCTTCGTCACGATGCTCTTCAGGCCGGCTGGGACAGGAGCCGGCAGGAGCCAGATCCGGAAACCACTCCTTCATTCGCCGGTTGGCCGCGATGATGTTTTGCGTCCGGTCGAGCAAGATAATTCCGATTCCGACATTGTCGATAATGCCCGCGTATTTTTTTTCCGACACGGAAAGGGCATCTTCGATCTGCGCCCTTTTGGCGATTTCGTCGCTTAACTGTTCATTTCTTCTCAGCAATTCAGCGGTCCGCATCTGAACGCGCTTTTCCATGTCCGCATAAGCATTCCTGAGAGATTCTTCAATCAGTTTCCGGTCCGTGACATCCCGGATGACCGTCTGAAATTCCAGAGGCTGCCCAACCTCATCCGAAATCATCCGCTCCGTGGCATGCTGCCACCGAATCCTTTCACCGGCCAGGGCCACCCGATATTCATAGGTCGTGATCGGGTTGTCTCTGCTCAACGCCTGCCGGCAGCGTTCAACCCGTTCGCGGTCCAGTTCGCTGACAGAAACAAAGGCCATGGAGCCCAGCAGTTCCGAACGGTTTTTTCCGTAATAGCGGCAGCAGGCATTATTGACAAAGATCAACCTGCCGTCGGGCAGGTAGCGGCAGACCAGTTCCGTCTGATCCTCGACAACCGCCCGATAACGTGCCGCCTCCCTGCGGAGCAGAGATTCCGTCTGCTCGATTTTTTCCATCAGAATATTCATGCTTTTTCCCAGAACGGACAATTCATCACCGCCTGTGACGGCAAAACGGCGGTCCGTATGGCTGCCGTTTCCGATTTCCAGGGCCTCTTTGCTCATGCGACTCAGGCGCTTCATGACGAGCCGCTCGAAAAGAAGAAGAAAAACGATCAGAAAAGCGACGGTACTGATCAGAAGAAAGGCGAACATATATTCGATGATCAGAACACCTTGCCGGTAGATCGACCGTTCTTCCTCCGTGGCTAGAAGAAGAGCCGGCTGCCCGAAGATGTCATCGATGCGAGCGTATCCGGAAATGGTCTTTCCGTTGAGCGGCTGGACCATGATGGATTTCGATGTCTCAAGCCGGAGGCGCACCGACTTTAAATTCTTCATCAATTTTCCGTCATTGAGAGGGAGCAGCTCGAAGTTCTGATGGGTCAACTGTGACATGCTCCTGATTTCCTCCGAATTGAGGAATCTGCCCATGATCAGGCTGCCGCTGGCAGGCCCGCTGAGGTCACTCTTCAGGATTGGTTGAAGAGAGATCATCATGGGACCTTCATCGAAAATTACGATACCGCTTACTGATCCCTTCGCCTGAGGAATTGAGGCGTTCAGGCGCTTCATGAAGGCTGGGTCCCGGAGCAACCGCGGCACCGGCGTGAAGGAACCTTGCTGGAGGTTAAATCCGGCTTCGTAAATCGAGCTGCCGTTCCGGTCGAGGATCATCAGCAGGTTGAGCTTCTGAGTCGTGAATGTGGAAGCGATCAAGTTTGTCTTGATATAGGCATGATTGTGGTTCTTGGAAAAGTCATAGGTGTCGTCCCATCCCGAATAATCCAGGGCATTGGAACTCAATTCGGAGACGTTGGCCTGGATGAAGCTCAAAACCCGCTCCACGTTCAACGTGACATTCCGGTTTTCGATGTCCCGCAGACCGCTCTGCAGAATATGCAGAGATACCAGCAGTGTGAGGACTGCCAGGGCCAGAGCGACAGCGGTCGTCGTCATGATGGTTTTCTGTCGCAGTGTCATGAACGTAATTCTCCAGTTCCACCAGGGTGGCAAGGGGACATCCCTGAGAAAAAATCCTGTATGACAAGCTAAGGAAAATCGACAGTGGTTTCGTCATTGGATAATGATGGGTAAATCCCATCATTTTATCCGTAGGAAAAAACGAAGTGAAAGTAAGGGAAAGAAGAAGTTGATTCGTCAAAGGCATCCGATTTCCTTAGAAAAATATCTCTATACAATCTTCGTACCAACCAATCAATGTTGGTGCCCATGATTTTTCCCGTCATTTTTCCTGTCAGCCGTCAAATATTTACAGGAAAGACGATTTTCGATAATTTTCCGTTCAAAGTTGATTCCCTTTGGCGTTCTGAGTTCTGTCCGACGTTTTCTCAGGGAGCACTGCGGGGTCAGCCGCTTCCCCGGAGACGGGGCAACGGATCCTGACCGAACTGAAACGATAGAAATGAAAGGAAACGAGGAATGATAATGGCAAACCGACTCTCGAAAAAGGGGTTCACCCTTGTGGAATTGCTGGTAACCATGGTCCTGATCTCCATATTTACCGTCGGTCTGGCTTCGTTCAATGTCATGGCTATTAAAAGCAATTCCTACAGCAGGTTGTCAACGCAGGCGACCGTGCTGGCCAAGGATAAAATGGAGGCCCTGAAGAACATGAATTACGACGCCATGGTATCAGGTGGGCCGGAAACGGTGGGGACGATCTTTTCCCGGCAATGGACGGTTGAGAACAACGTACCGGTCAGCAATACGAAAACCGTTACCGTCAATGTGTCCTGGTTGTCAAACGGCGTGACCCGGACCGTAACCATCAGAAGCATTATTGATCGATAGGAGCGAAAAAAAATGAGAATCGAACATGAAAGACAGCGGAAGCATCTTATGGTTGATGAGAAAGGGATGACCCTGGTGACGGCGCTGATCGTGATGGCGGCGTTGATGCTTCTGGGAACGACGGCGATGCTCAACATATCAACGGATTTAAAAATCAGCGGCAACTTCAAGTCAGGCGAGCAGACTCTCTATGCGGCCGAAGCAGGGGCCGAATACGGCGTCAACCGGTTGCGGGAAGCTCTGAAGGTGCTGAACGGACCCACCACCGGTGTCGTACCGCCGGCGATTTCCGGATTTTCCTTTCAGAATACCGGTACATTCCTTGCGACAGATTCGACAGTTACGGAAAAAACGATGACGGGGGCATATGACGGACTGACGGCTTACTGTCAGGCCTACACCATCACATCCACCGCGCTTAAAAATGGCACCAATGCCCGTGCCACCGTGGTCTACAAGATGGAAGACCAGCTGATCCCCCTGTTTCAATTCGGCATTTTCTATGAGAACGACCTGGAGATGCTGCCCGGCGGCGATATGACCTTTACGGGAGGGCGCATACATTCCAACAAGGATATCTATATGCGTCCCTGGGGGTCAAAAACGCTCAAGGTGGATTCCATTATCACTTCCGCAGGCGATATCGTTCATCAGAGAAAAGACTACACGGACACGTCCGGGGCAGGTGCCGTGAAGATCAAGGACTCGACCGGTACGTATCAATCCCTGACTACGGACAGTTCCAGCGGCACCTGGAAGGCCGATGCCCTGGACAACTGGGATGGAAGAGTCAAGACAAGCGACCATGGCATCCAGAAGCTCAATCTGCCCCTGTCGACAACGGCTGGAGAACCCATCGATATCCTTGGAACCGGCACGGACAGCCTTTATGTAAAGTCGGGGCTGAGAATTGTCAATGGCGCTGCCTATGACAGATATGGCACCAACATTACCAGTTCCCTTCCGACGGGAACCATCACCACAAAGACCTTTAAGGACGGCAGGGAAAACAAGTGGATGACAGCCGTGGAGGTGGATGTCTCTCTCTTGAAAAGCAGCACTACTGCCATGGCCGCGCTGAACGATCCTCCCAGCGGGGGCGAAAACGGCATTCTCTATGTTTCATCCAACTCCGTGACCAATCCAGCGGTACGCCTGGTCAACGGCAGCGAAATGCCATCCGACGGGCTCTCCGTGGTCACTAACAACCCCCTGTACATCAAGGGAGACTATAACACGAATAATGACCCGGCGGGAATTTTCGCCGATGCCGTAACGGTTCTCTCCAACAACTGGTCGGACGCCAACAGTACCAGCGGGCTGTCCAGCCGAACCGCCTCCAGTACGGAGGTCAATGCCGCGATCATGACAGGAAATAAAAACACAGCCGGCAGCCAGTACAGTGGAGGGGTGGAGAATCTGATCCGCTTCCTGGAAAATTGGTCGGGAAAAACCTACACCTACAGCGGGTCACTGACCTGCCTCTGGGAAAGTCAACAGGCTACGGGAAACTGGCCGGGGACCGGCACGGTGTACAATCCTCCGACCCGTAACTGGTCTTACGGGGTCAGCTTGAGCAACCTGCCGCCTGGAACGCCCCGGGTAAGAAACCTGGAAAGAACCTCCTGGCACCAGGTGAGCAACTGATCCAAATCGAATCGACAGGGGGTTATGCCTTATGGAATCATGTTATAAAAGCGACAACGGGTTTACGCTGGTTGAAGTACTGGTTACCCTGGCGGTTTCTCTTGTCCTCCTGGGGGCTGTCTGGGGATTCTTTGAGAATCAGCACCGGAATTACAGCACTCAGGAGCGCCTTACGGAGATGCAGCAGAATGCGCGGGCGGGACTTGAAATGATGTCCCGGGAGATCCGAATGGCCGGCTACAATCCGACTGGCGCTGTCGGCCTTCCTGTCTGCGCGGGTACAAACATGGCTTCAGCCAGCAATTCTCCCTGTGCCGGAATTTCAAATGCTTCGAGCAATACGGTCAGCTTCTCGGCGGATCTCAATGGAAACGGCGCCGTCACGCCCGCCACGGCCAGCGCCAATCCGGGAGAAAACATCTCGTATTCGATCTACACCTGCGGAAATCATCAGTGCCTGGGCCGCACATCCAATGGATCCCTCCAGCCCCTGGCGGATCACATAACGGGTCTTACCCTGACATATTATGACAGCAGCGACGGCATTGCGTCGGACCTGTCCCTTATCCGAAAAGTAAAGATATCCCTCGTCGCGGCGACTTCCGCCCCCGATTTTAAAAACGTCACGCGGACCATGACGCTTACCGCGGATGTTACTCTGCGCAACTATGATTGATCGGCTTCAGAGCAGGCCGGTGCTGAAATACCTTTCTGCACGGTCCGGGAGCACGGTGGCGATCACCCATTCCGGATGTTCCACGGCTATTTGCCTTGCGCCCCAGATGTTCGCCCCGGAGGATGTTCCGCATAACAGGGAATTGCTCGTTGCCAGCTCACGCGTTGTGGCAATGGCCTCATCGTCACTGACTTCGAGGATCCTGTCGATCAGGGACGGATCCAGAAGGTCGGGAATGAAGCCGTCTCCTATTCCCTGGATCTGGTGCAAACCGGGTTCATGTCCGAGAAGGGCGGAAACATTCTTGGGCTCGACAGCGACAATCATGATGTCCTGACGTTGTTCCTTCAGAAAGGAGCCGATTCCCTGGATGGTTCCGCCACTGCCGATGCCGGAGACGAAGGCGTCGATCTTATGCCCCGACTGCTCCCATAGTTCCGGTGCGGTATGTTTGTAGTGAGCCAGTGCGTTCGTTGGGTTCTTGAATTGATTCGGCATATATCCATGAAATTTCTCAACCAGCTCTTCCGCCTTCTGGATCGCGCCGGCGACGCTTTCGCTGTCGGGAGTCAGGACAAGATTCCCCCCGAGGACCTTGATGATGTTCTTCCTCTCTTCGCTCATGCCCTCCGGCATGACGATGTAGACTTCATAGCCCTTTGCCACTCCGACAAGGGTTATTCCAATGCCGGTGTTACCTGATGTCGGTTCAACGATTTTCATCCCCGGCTTGAGGATTCCATCCCGTTCCGCCGCTTCAATCATCGCCAGTGCGGCACGATCCTTTATACTACCCCCGGGATTGAGGAATTCAGCCTTGGCTATAATGTTTTCATTTCTAAGTCTGATCAGAGGAGTATTTCCGATCAATTCAATGACATCACACCCTTCCATAATCTTTCCCTTCCCATATTTCCGTAACACTTGAAAAGCGGCCATGCGTCACGGCCCGTCAACACAAAATCGATTTCCTTGAATCCGGGGCTGCATGTATACATAAAATGGAAAAAAAGCACTCAAAAAAAGATTTCCTGGGGAGAGGAAATCAAACTTCCCTGTTTATTTCCCCCACTTTTCAGGGATTGACCTGTCGGTCATCACCTGCCTGGGGCGCCCCTGTCGGGAAATGTCCTCCTAATACTGCTGACATTGTTATGGAAATTATGGTATGAATATCTCCTGCACAATGGACCGGAGCGTGTGATTCTTCCGGAGTGTCGTCTACAAACCCGTCGCATTTTTCTTCAAGGAGGTTCTCCATGCTTTTTCAACGAATCGAGTCTGAAGGAATCGCCCAGTATTCCTATCTTGTCGGCGACAGTCACGAGGCCGTGGTGATCGATCCGCGCCGTGACATCGATGTTTATCTCGAAGCGGCGACCCTTCAGGGGTATCGCATTGTCGCCGTTCTGGAAACCCACCGTCATGAGGACTTTGTCCTGGGTTCGGTGGAACTGGCTGCCCGGACCGGTGCGGAAATCTGGCATGCCGACGGCCAGTGGGACTATCGGTATGGACAGGCTGCCGAAGATGGGCAGACCTGGAAGATCGGCCGGCTGAAGCTCGAAGCGGTCTCTTCGCCGGGCCATACCCCTGGGAGCATGAGCTATCTGCTCTATGAATCCGGCGGCAATCCCTGGATGGTTTTTACGGGGGATGCCCTCTTCGCCGGCGACGTGGGCCGGGTGGATTTTCTCGGGGAAGACCAGATGGCGAGGATGGCAGGGCTCCTTTACGACACCCTGCACCGGCGGCTGCTGCCGTTCGGGGATGAAGTGATCGTCTGCCCCGGCCACGGTGCGGGTTCCGTCTGTGCCGCAGACATTGCCGACCGGTCATGGACGACAATCGGTCTGGAGCGCCGCTATAATCCGAAGCTGCAGTTTCCCGACCGGGATGCCTTTATCCTTGGAGTGGCGCGCAAGCTGGAATACGCCCCTTATTTCCGACAGATGGAGCGCCTGAACCTGGAAGGTCCGCCGCTGCTGGGGGCGATGCCCCTGCCGAAGCCGCTGTCGGCGGCAGCGTTCGCCTCTCAGCTTCAAGCGTCCATTGTGGTGGACACCCGCATGGAATTGGGGTTCGGGGCGTCCCATGTCCCCGGCTCCCTTTCGATTTGGCTGGGCGGACTGCCGGGATATGCCGGCTGGTTTCTGCCCTACGGCATACCCATCCTCCTGGTTCAGGAGGGCGAAGATTTTTCCCAGACGTTACGCTACCTGATCCGTTTCGGCTACGATACCGTGGCGGGACATCTGGCCGGCGGGATGCTGTCCTGGAATACGGCGGGTTACGAAAGCGGTTCGATCCGGATGGTTTCCTCTCCATCCCTGTGCAGGCTTCTGGATGAGGGGGAGCAGGCATGGATTCTGGACATTCGAAGCGAAGACGAAGTGGCCACTCACGGGAGCATCTCCGGAGCCCATAACATTCATCTCACAATGCTTCCCGAACGGATGAACGAGGTGCCGAAGGGCGGAACCGTTTATATCCTGTGCGCCAGCGATCTGCGCTCCATGATTGCCGCCAGCCTGCTGCGAAGGGCCGGGTGGCGCAATGCCGTGGTTGTTCTGGGCGGTCTCATCGGCTGGAATTCCACGACATGCCCGATTGTCTGAGCCGAAGCCGGGGATGGGAACCTGCGAATCCCTCTGTCCCGTACGGACAGAGGGATGTTTCTTCTCTGCGAAAGAAGCGATGATCCATGAAGACCTCTCCAGCGCTCTTCTCCTTCGAATTTCTTGCCCTGAACCTGATCCTGCTGGTGGCCTTCTGCAGTGTCTCCGTCTTTTTCAATTTCTACCATTACCTTGGTGAAATCGGCATCCCTGTCCTCTGGCGGGGGTTCCTCGTGGGGTTGGAGCCCATGGCCGCCTTTCTTTTCCGTCCCTTCGTCATCTCCCGGATCACCGCCCGCAATGCCTTTGCCGTCATGATGGCCTCCATGATCCTGCTGATCGGGGTGTCCTGCTCCTACATCCCGGCAGTGGGAGTTACGTTTCTGATCCTGTTGCGCATTGCCCACGGAGCTGTTTTTGTTGTCCTTACCACGGCTGTAATCGCCCTGATCGTCCAATATATTCCCGGCGAAAAGAGCGGTCAGGGTTTCGGGATTGTCAGCATCGCCACGATGATTCCCCTGGCGACGCTTCCGCCTCTAACGGAGGCGATTCTGCCGATGGTCCGCAACGAAGCGGATATCTATGCCGGAGTTTCCCTTCTCACTCTTGTAGCCCTGCTGTTCGGCCTGGTTCTTCGCAAGTGCCTGAGGGGGATGCTGAGCCGTGCGGATGCATCGGTCCTGCGTCGTCCGGGTTTTGCCGAAATCAAAAGGAACTTCCGGCAGCGTTCCGTGGCCCTGCTCCTTTCGGCGGCCTTTTTCCTCTACCTTGCCCACGCAACGGTTTTCTATTTTGCCAAGGATCTTTCCCTGCAGACGGGGGTGGGCCGTGTGGGATTCTTCTTTGCGATTTCCATGGCGATGATGATGGCCGTCCGCGCGGTGGGGGGGAGACTCTTCGACCGGTTCAACAAGCTGCGCTCCTTTCGGCTGGGGCTGGCGGTGCTGGTTTTCTGCTTCGTTTTTCTTCCCTCTACCGATTCTCTCCGGCCGTTCTATCTGATCGGGGCTTTTTATGGCCTGGCTATGGGGGTGGTCCTGCCCCTTCTGAATGCCCTCCTCTTTTCGGCGTCACCGCCATCCCTGCGGGGATTGAACACAAACCTGACGCTTTTCGCTCTGGATGGGGGGTATTTTCTTCTGCCCTATCTCGGGGGCAGTCTGATTGCCCTGGGGGCGGGCTTTGAAACGCTGTTCTATCTGGCGGCTGGATCGGTGCTGATAACCCTGGTGCTCACCTTTGGATTGGATGGACAGGATCAGGATGACCCTGCCCGGTCTACCCAAAAGAATTCTTAGCTCTCGAACGTTCTCCAAATCCCTCCAAACCCGGTCATGCCGGACCCCGGAAGCCGGAAAGCGGGGAATCGGTGGATGCCTTACCCTGAACCGTGTGGTCTACTTTTTAGGGGCATTCATTGAAAAACCTCATCTCCTCCCTTCGTGGAGAAAGTTCCTATAAAACCTAGGCATTATCCTTAGGTAAAACCATGGTTTCTCTGTATTGACATAATTTCAAATTCTATTAATGATAAAACACGGTTCGGGGTCTTCACGTTTCCAGCAATGAAATCATGAAAGACAGCAAGAGGCACTGCCTGCTTCATGTAAAGACTGTGGGGCCGTTGTTTTGTAGAGCATGAACATCTCTTTAACTCTTTTGGCTTCATCCGTGGAGAGTGCGTAAAGCTGAAAGATTGGATTCGCAAAGGAGGTGGTGAGAGCGTCGAGAATAGCTGGCTGTATTTCGAATTTTAGACCCAAAACGAATGGAAGCATCTTGGCTGATTTCAGCAAATCAAGGAGGGGGATTAAAGAGATGAAGAAACAATATGTTATGACGGCGTTCATGGTCGTTATGGCCATGTTCTTCTTGGTGAGTTCGTCCCATGCCACGCTCTGGGATTTTAACAGCCTGACGGGGGGAACAAATATCAACGGCGTCAACCTGGGAGGGGTAACCATTACGGCACCGGATAGTTATGTAGGAGTCATAGCCGATTATCAGACATTCAGCGGTACACCCAGCATTCATGCATCATCATGGTCTGCTGGATTGACCTTGACGATGACATTCGATTCTCTGGTAAAATCTGTCTCCATTTATGGAGGAGATTATGGCGGAGATTCTGACTGGTTCAGCATGAAGGCCTACAATGCCCTTGGGAATCAAATTGCTTTTGCCGATACCGGGTCATTCAGCGGTATTGATCCCATCCATACCGTTGCCGGGTGGGCGGGCGACTATCGATACCTCGCCGTAAGTGCCGATGATATCAAATCCGTTGTCCTGACTCAGGTTACCTGGGGCTGTATGTGGGATAACCTTGATACGACTCCGGTGCCTGTCCCTGCCGCATTCTGGCTGCTCGGTTCCGGTTTGCTGGGGCTGGTGGGGCTCAGAAAGAAATTTAGAACGTAACCGTAACCACACGCCGTTGAAGATGGATGTAAGAGGCAGGGTCTGATAACGGTCCTGCCTCTTGTTTTATGTACTCATTTCCTGCTGTCCAAATTACGTTGGATTTTAATGTCCGTCATTTGAAAATGACTACCAATTTGGACGCGTTTTACAACTGACTAAATATGCTACTGAACCTGATGATATTTGTTGTTTGGCCAAAATTCCTTTACTAAATCAGGGCTCATCCGTCCCTCTCTAAAATGCTAATTTGGACAAACGTGGTATTTTATCTCAGGGTTCTGCTGAATTTTGATTGCTCTTGAAGATGAGAAGGAAGGTTCAGATGGAACGGGACATAGTGTTATGCCCATAAGGGGATGTTCCCGGCCGGAAGGACCGGGGTGATCGGTCAACGCTGGGGCGGTTGTTCCCGGGCCACTGGATTGCTCAATCGGCCGATTTGATCGATTTCTACAGAAATTCGGTTTCCATCTCGAAGATACAAGGGGGGCTTTCTCGTAAACCCGACTCCTTCCGGAGTCCCCGTCAGGATGACGGTCCCCGGCAGCAGAGTCATCGACTGGCTGAGAAAACTGATGACGGCCGGTATCTTGAAAATCATTTCGGATGTAGCGGCATCCTGCAGGATGTCCCTGTCATTGAGCAGGGCGCGGATGCGGAGTCGATCCGGGTCAGGGATTTCATCCTTGGTGACCAGCCAGGGCCCCAGCGGGCAGAAGGTGTCGAAGCTCTTTGCCCGGACCCACTGTCCCTGCTGCCTTCGCAGCTGCCAGTCTCTCGCGCTGACGTCATTGGCGCAGGTATACCCCAGGATACAGTCCATGGCTTCGGAGGGCTGCAGGTTCTTGGCCTTGCTGCCGATCACGACGGCCAGCTCCGCTTCATAATCCACGTTTTCGGGAGCGGCCGCGGGCAGCACAATCGGTTCCTCGTGGCCGATGACGCTGCTGGATGCCTTCATGAAGAGGATGGGATATTTCGGCGTATCCAGCCGGGTCTCTTCGGCATGACGCCGGTAGTTGAGCCCCAGCGCCAGGATGTTCACCGGGGTTACCGGGGGAAGGTACTGTCTGATATTCACCCGTTCAGAGGTGACCCGGAAATCGCCGAAAAGATCGCCCTCGATGACCCTGGCTTCCGCAGGCCGTTCCGGGTCATATCGTCCATACAGGGTGCGATGGGAGTCCGAGATGAAGCGCACGATTTTCATTTTTTGATTTCCCGCCCGAGTCTTTTTTCGATGGATTCGATCTTTCCGGATATCCGGTCGGGCTTCCCGGGGCGGTCGTCAATCGATAGGGATGTCAGCACTCTCGGTGCGTTCCTCAATGCTTCTTCATGGCACTTCCTGATAAGGGCGATCACCGCGTCCCATTCCCCTTCGATGACGGTTCCCATGGGATTCGTCCTGTAGGGGAGTCCGCTTTCATCGACAAGGCGGATGACCTCTGCAATGCTTTCGCTGAGGCTTTCACCGGTTCCCAGGGGGACAACACTGAACTGGACAAGCATCATGGATCTCCTTAAGGGTTGAACGTCTTAGAAAGACGGGCGGCGACGGTTTTTTCGAGCGCCCGGATTATTGTCTTCCCCTCAGCGCAGCTCCGGCGGGAGTTCGTTGTTCTCGCGCATCATGGCCAGCGACCGCATGGCAGCCTCGTAGCCGAGATGGCGGTAGCTCTCGAACTGCGACTCGTCAAAGAACTGGTCCGCTGTGGACTCGTGGGGGAAACTGTCGTGGGTGCGCCGGTAGTGCATGATGTCGGGCGGAAGCTCCCTGGTCAGTGAGGACTTCAGGTAGATCAGGGTTCCCGTCAGCCCCTTTGCGCCCGGGTATTTGATTTCAGCGATCGCATAATGCCGCTCGCTGATCCTGTCGCCGGCAGGCAGCGTGTCGTCGCCCTGCGGGCGGAGCGCATCGACTTTTGATTTGAACTCGAATTCCACGCCGAAATCGGTGTAACATTTGCGAATGGCTTCGGCGAGATCGTCGAAGGCGTACTTCGGATCGCAGCCTGCATCGCTTACCAGGATCACCCTGCAGCGCCGCCGCACCAGTTCATAGATGCCGAGGTTCTCGAAGTGTCCGCCGTCGCTGAGGTTCACGAAGGGGCGGTCCAGATCGGCCGTGCCGGTCAGTTCGGCCAGCCAGTATCTCAGGCTCAGTCCCGGATCGCGCTTTTGCCATGACTTTTCATGGACGGGGTCTCCACACCAGTGCCCAAGCCGGACATTGAACACGGTCATCAGGAATGCGACAGCAGGTGAGGTATGAAACCCCTGGTTCGGGTTTGCCGCAGCTCCCGAAATGGCCATGACCGAGCCCAACTGTACCGGACTTGCGGCATTGTCCTTCCCGTATTCCGCCGTCAGGCGGTAACCACCTTTCACCTGGTGCGATGCCGGTTCATAACCCGAGTACAGGGGAGTGAATGCGAAGGATGCGGCGCGCCGGTTCTGCCACGCGAGCTGCCGGCCGCGATTCAGGTTGATCGATGTCCCGAAGATGTGGAACGGCCGCTGCCCAGCCAGCTCGGCGAGAGCCAGATCGTCCCTGGGATCGAAGCCCGTCAGCAGGTGCGGCCGCCGTCCCGTATTCGTTGCGCCGAGATAGCAGCGGGACAGGCGGTTTCGATAAAAATGGTGCAGCGAGAACAGGTTGATGTTGACGCGCCATGACAGAAGGAGGGCTGCCATAAGCGCCGATGCGGCGACGATCGGAAGCGTCCAGGGCGTCTTGAACCGGAATTCCATTTCACCGTACTTTTCCTCTGCGATGTTGAGGAAGCGCTCCCATGGAGCCGGGCTGTCGATATCGCGGGCGGTGACGACGGGCGACCCCGCGGCGGATTCGGCTCGCAGATAGATTCCGGGTGCGTTATGGCCAGGCATCCCGCCGGCCCTGGAAACATGGGATCCCTTGGGAAGGGTATCGCCGGGCCAGATCAGCGACTGGTGCAATCCCCAGGAAAGCAGGAACATCAAGCCCAGCACGAACACAAAGGGGGCGATGACCGTCAGCTTGTCCAACCAGCCCCGTGACGCCCGATCCCCTGTCTGTTTGCTCTTTCCGGCAAAAACCCCAAACAATGTGGCGGCAATCCAGGTGACGCCTCCCATGCCGACGATCCAGTCGTCGGCCCATCCCAGTATCGCCGCGCCGTAAAATCCGATGGCGAAAAAGATCGCCCATGAGAGGGAAAGCCCGATCAGGCGGCTGCCGTATACGCTCCACAGTTCCCGGTCGTTCTCGTCGAATTTCCGGCCCATGATGCCGATGTAGACCGTCAGCATCATGAGGAACGCGACGATAACCGCAGGGGGCCCGAAGGCCACCGTTGCCCAGAGGCGGTGCGGTTCGGATGCCGCCGCAATCGTGTTTACAATCCCCAGAATGGCCGACCCTCCCGCTACGCTGGCCAGGGTCATGGCTAGAATGAACGCCCCCAGCCACCTCAGATTTTCGCGGAGAACCGGGGTGCGGTTCTTGTCCCGGAGCCGGGCTGCGAAGTCACAGAGGAAGGAAATCACGACACCGATCAGCCAGAGGATGACATACTCGAAAAGAGTGGTCCTGAACAGGGACTTTCTGTCGATCTCGCTGTACTGGGCAAATTGCAGAAAGAAGCAAACGGTGAGGAACGCCGCAAGGATGACGGGAATGTCATACAGGAGGGTGAGCCAGAGAGAGCGCATGTACCAGGGCCACGGGTGGCGCGGTTTTTCCGTTGAGGCCCGCGTTCGTTTATTCTTTGCGTCGGCGGCCCGGTAGAACAGTCCGAGCGTTGCTACCAGGATCGGAAAAAAGAGGACGGCGATGATGATCCCGTAATAAATGCGGCCGAAGCCGCTCCAGGCTACCAGAGATTCGGCGGCCAGGGCCGTGATCCGGGGACCGACCAGCAGTGCGGTCATCAGCGCAGCCAGGATACAGAGATTGAGGATCAGATTGCGCACATATGTGGCGATGGCGACGAGTGTGTCCCCGCTCATCCCGATGCGCGGGGTGAGGTAGTTGCTGAAGGCGCGCAGGAATCGGATCGACGGGGGTTCAAGGTTGTCCTCGTCGCGTTGATTAATCACTTTTTCGGCCTCGGCGACGCTTCCTCCGGCGCAGCGCTTGATGAAAAGCGAGAGCCAGCCGCCGATGTAGCCGCCCCCTGAGATGGTCGAGAGATAATCGAAGCGCTTCAGCAGTCCCATAGCGGCCAGCGCCTGTGTAACGCCGAGGTTGAACGTCGCGCTGCGGATTCCGCCCCCGGAAAAGGCAAGCCCAAGCGCTTTGCCCTCCGGAGGGCAGCCGGCCCTTGTTTCGGCGGCTTGAACCTCGTCAAAGTGCAGCAGCTTATTCCTGTCGTCATCACCTTCTGTGGTTGATTTCATGCCCGTCCTTCTCAATATGTGTCCGTGTGTCCGGCGGAATAACCCTATCTTCTCCCCACCGGGATGATATCGACAGGTTCTTCCTGCTCAGCGAGGTTCAGAATCGCTTTGACCTCCATGTCCTGAAAAGCCCCGATGACCACGGCTCCAAGGTTCAGGGACACGGCCTGCCTCCATGGTCACGTAGCGATATCCCCGCTCTCCATATTTGATCATGATGTGTTTGTAGAAAGACGATATCACGATGGATGCGGGGGCGCTTTTGACCGCCTTCTGCCCCAGGGAGGCCTGGTGCAGTGGAAGCCTTTTATCGCCCCTTTAGGTTCGGGAAGCTGGATGGCTTCCGGTTCAGGATGGCCGCCGTGGCCGGGAAGTGAAGAAAGGGCCATACCTCATCCTCCGTTTCACCTTCCATCCAGTTCCTTCCGTATCGCCATCCCGATTTTTTCCAGGTTGTAGGGCTTTCTCACATATCTGCCCGCGCCGAGTTCCCGGGCCTTTCCAACCCGTTCGTCTTCTGAAAAGCCGCTGACGATGATGGCTTTCTGATCGGGTTCGATTGCCCGCACCCTCGTGAATGTTTCCAGCCCGTCAATTCCCGGTTCCATGAGCATGTCCAGCAGCAGCAGATCGACCTTGTGAGTCTTCAGATATTCAAGCGCCGCTTCACCGCTGGAAACGGTGCAGACTTTATAATTCAGCCTGCTCAGCAGATTGACGGCGAGTTCCCGCTGAAACGCCATGTCGTCGACAACGAGGATCGACTCTCCCCGGCCCAAATACCGGGCGATGTCCGATTTCTCCTGCCTGTGGATCAATTCCTCGGGGGTAACGGGAAAATAAAGCGTGAACGTGCTTCCGACGCCTTCCTCGCTTTTTGCGTCAATAAATCCATGATGATCCTTAACGGTCCCCCAGACGACGGCCAGCCCCAGGCCGGTGCCGCTGCGCCCCATCATCTTCTTTGTGTAGAAAGGCTCGAAGATTTTACCCAGATCCCTTTCCGGAATGCCCTCCCCGGTGTCTGAAACGGACAAAACAACATAGTCGCCCTCCTGCATGTGATCATACCCGTCAACGGCGAAATCGAGGTAACGGTTCTCCGTCCTGATCGTGATGATGCCCTCCCCGGATATGGCTTCCGCGGCGTTGGTAACAAGATTCATGACGGTCTTGATCAGGTGGATGGGGGACCCCTTGATGCGGAACAGATCCTCTTCAAGCTCCGTTCGGACCAGGATGTTCCGATGATAGGACTTCAGCTTCTCGTGTTCGGGCGAATCCATGTAATCGACGATGATCTTGTTCAGATTGATCACTTCCGAAACGGAAACCCCTCTCCTGGCCATGGTCAGAAGGTCCTGGATGATGGCGGCCCCCCGTTCGCTGGATTGAAGAATATTCCGGGCGTATCTTTGTTGAAGGCTGTTTTCGGGCAGTGTTTCCATCAACAGTTCCGAATATCCGACAAGCACGCCCAGGAAATTGTTCATATCATGGGCCACGCCGCCGGCAAGCGTACCCAGCGCCTCCATCTTCTCCGCACGGTTTAAGCGGTCCTCTATCCTTTTCTGCTCCGTTATGTCGCGGACGCACTCGATGGCGGCGACGGTTTCTCCCCTGGAGTCGTGCAGCGCGACGGCTTTCGCTGAACAGTAGCGTTCTCCTGCAGTCAAATTGCAGACAAAACCTTCTCCCCGAAGGACGCCTCCGTCTGTAAGGAGGTTCGTGTAAGCCTTTTTGAATTTCTCATTTCTGCTGTGATCAAGGACAATATCGACCAGAATCGGCCTTCTGAAGCCGTGGAAAGGAATGGCATATTCGTAGTTGCCCCTGCCGAGCATATCTTCCGCCTTGACGCCGGTAAGGGCTTCCATGGCCCGGTTCCAGGCGGTGACTTTACCGTCCTTATCAACAACCAGGGTCGCGTCGGGGAAAAATTCTATAATTTCTGCAAGTCTCCTCTGCGACTCCTTGAGCGTCTCATCCGCCCGCTTGCGATCCGTGATATCCAGAAGGGACGCAATACTTTGTTCCGTATTGGGGATCATATCTACCGTGAGGTGAATTTCTCTTGACTGGCCGTCTTTGTCGACAAGCCGGAATTCGTAGCTTTTCCGGGCGAAATCCGATTGAACCCTGCGCATCCTGTGGTGTGTCATCAGCATGTCAAG
>JAVETB010000142.1:0-4412 GCA_034006265.1 Syntrophus sp. (in: bacteria)
CCGTCCGCGAAGTCGGCAACGAGCTCCGTGATATCCTGCAGGGTTATTTCCCTTCGGGGAGACTCGGCCAGGACCTCGTCATTCGACACGGCCAGGGGCGGATGGTCCATAAGGGATTCAACGGCAAAGACGCCGGCATGAGCCAGCTGCAGGACGATCCGTCCACCGCATGCGTGTACCGCCTCAGCCATTCTTTTCAGGCCGGGGATCAGTTCGTCCTTGTAGATGCCCAGCTGCCAGGGTGTCGCCTGACCTTCGCGACTCACATAAGTGTGACTGCTGATGATCAGTCCGACTCCCCCCTTGGCGAGGCGGGTCATCGTTTCAATCAGTCGCGGCGTCACCGCACCCTCGGCGGTCGCCATTCCCTCCCAGGTCGCCGAACGGACAAAGCGGTTGGGAAGCTCCATCCCGTTAATCCGATTGGTCTCGAATAATGTTTTCATGGAAGTTCCCTTCTGATGCCTAAAATCGAGAAGGCCGGAGCCGAAGGACGAAGACAGGGGATCCTGTGGCCCGAAAGCTGCTGTTGAATCAGGTATGATAATGGGCGTTGATTGTTACGTACTCGAAGGAAAGATCGGAGGCATAGATCCTGAAGCTTCCGGTTCCCATCCCCAGTTCGAGCCGGACCCGGATCGTCTCCTGGGCCATGATGGCGGCCACCCGGTCGGCGGGACAGGCCGTCCCCTGCCCTGCCTCAAACAGGCAGACCTCTTCAAAAAAAAGCCGCACGGACTGGACCGGAAGGGGGATGCCGATGGAACCGGCCGCGGAGATGATCCGTCCCCAGTTGGGATCGCCCCCGTAAAAGGCCGTTTTCACCAGGTTGGAATTGGCCACGGCGTAAGCCACACGACGGGCCTCTCCCCGGGTCCGCGCACCTTCAACCACCAGTTCGATGAGCTTCGTCGCCCCCTCGCCGTCGCGCACCATCCCCCGGCAGAGGTCGTCCAGGACGGCGAAAAGCATCTCCCGGAAAGGGGCATACTCCCGGGAGCGGCGGCGAATCTGCCGGTTTCCGGCCCTGCCGTTGGCCAGGATCAGGGCCGTGTCATTGGTGCTCATGCAGCCGTCCACGGAGATGGCGTTGAAGCTCTGCGCAATTCCTTCCGAAAAAACCGCCCGCAGCGCTTCGCCGTCAATGTCGGCATCCGTCATCAGGTAGGCCAGCATGGTGGCCATGTTGGGCTGGATCATGCCCGCCCCCTTGGCGATGCCGCAGAGGGTCACTTCCCTTGAGCCGATCAGACCTTTCCGGCAGGACATCTTGGGAAAGCTGTCCGTAGTCATCATCGCCGCCTCGGCATCGGGAATTCCGTCCCTGCGCAATCCGGCAGCAAGGGGTTCCATTCCCCGTTCAATGATCTCCAGAGGCAGGGGATGGCCGATCACGCCGGTGGACGCCACCAGAACCAGATCGTCGGAAATCTTCAGCTCCTTCGAGACGGCGCGGGACATGGCCAGAGCGTCCCGGTATCCCTGTTCTCCCGTCGCAGCGTTGGCATTGCCGCTATTGGTCACGATGGCCTGGGCCGCTCCCGCGGATATGCGCTCCATGTCCACCAGAACGGGGGCCGCCTTAAAACAGTTCGTTGTGAAGAAACCGGCAGCCCTTGCCGGAACTTCTGAAAAAATCAGGGCGAGGTCCTTTCGCCCCTGCTCCTTGATTCCGGCGGATATTCCGTTGGCCAGAAACCCGGGAACAGCGTATTCGTCACAATTCACGGTGCACCCTGCCTTTCCATCGTTCTTCTCCGGGAGGCCCCGGTTTTTTCTTCGCGTTGGCCCTTATGCCCCACAGCACTTTTTGTACTTCTTCCCGCTTCCGCAGGGACAGAGATCGTTTCGGCCCACCTTCTGGGTCTTGCGGCGGACCGTTGCGGAGGCGGGGGCATCCTCTCCCCGGTTCATGATGTAATCCTGTCGGGCCTGCTCCCTGATCGCCTCCACCTCTTCTTCCCGCTGGATCTGCACGAGGCAGAGCTTTCTGACCGTATCCTCCTTGATCCGCTGAATCATGTTCATGAAGAGGTCATATCCCTCCTTCTGGTACTCCCGGACCGGATCCTTCTGGCCGTAACCGCGCAGGCCGATGCCTTCCTTCAGATGATCCATGCCCAGCAGATGATCCTTCCAGTGGATATCGATGGACTGCAGGCTGATCATACGGATGAGATAATCCATCAGAGGGGTCCCGAACTCCGCCTCTTTCCTCTTCAAGAGATCGTTGACGGCAGCAATGATCCTCTCTTCAATATCCTGACCGCTCCCCAGGTCGTCGGCGCCCAAATCCATCTTCAGTGCAAACTGGGAGTAGACCCTTTCCTCCAGACCCTTGAGGTTCCATTCGTCGGGGTGCTTCTTGTCATCCACATAATCAGGAACGAGATCCTCGACCGTCTCGTCAATGATGTCCTGAAGGTCCCCCCTCAGATTGTCCCCCTTCAGAACGCTCTTCCGCTGTTCGTAGATGACCTGGCGCTGCCGGTTCATGACGTCGTCATATTCCAGCAGATGCTTGCGGATGTCGAAGTTCTGTCCTTCAACCCGCTTCTGGGCATTTTCAATGGCCCGGGAAATGAGCTTGTGCTCAATGGGCTCGTTTTCCTCGATGCCGATCTTATCCATGATGGAGGAAATCTTTTCGGCGCCGAAGATCCGCAGCAGATCGTCTTCGAGGGAGAGGTAAAACCGCGAAGATCCCTGGTCCCCCTGCCGGCCTGAACGCCCCCGGAGCTGGTTATCGATGCGGCGGCTTTCGTGCCGCTCCGTGCCCAGGATGTGCAGGCCGCCCAGTTCCGCGACGCCTTCACCCAGTTTGATGTCCGTTCCGCGTCCGGCCATGTTGGTGGAAATGGTCACCTGGCCTCGCTGGCCGGCCTGGGATACGATCTCGGCTTCCCGTTCATGGTTCTTCGCATTGAGAACATGGTGCTGAATTCCGGTCTGGTTGAGATACTTGCTGAGAAGCTCCGACTTTTCAATGGAAATGGTGCCCACCAGGACCGGCCGCCCGACCTTGTACAGCTCCCTGATTTCCTCGATGACCGCCGCGAACTTTTCCTTTTCCGTTTTATAGATCACATCGGTATGATCGGCCCGGATCATGGGCATGTTGGTGGGAATCACCACGACATCGAGGTTGTAGATCTTCTTGAATTCGGCGGCTTCGGTATCGGCGGTTCCCGTCATCCCGGCCAGCTTGGCATACATCCGGAAGAAATTCTGGAAGGTGATGGAAGCCAGCGTCTGGTTTTCCTGCTCTATCTTGACTTTTTCCTTGGCCTCCAGGGCCTGGTGCAACCCATCGCTGTAGCGCCTGCCGGGCATGATGCGCCCGGTGAATTCATCCACGATGATCACCTGCCCGTCCTTCACCAGGTAATCCACATCCCGCTTGAAGAGAGTATGGGCCTTCAGGGCCTGATTGACATGATGCAGAGTGTCGATATTACGGGGTTCGTAGAGATTCGATACCTTGAGATAGGACTCGACCCGGGCCACACCTTCTTCCGTCAGGACGACCGTCCGACTCTTTTCATCGATGCTGTAATCCGTGTCCTTCCGGAGCCGGGGAATCACCTGGTTGATCCGGTAGTACTTGTCCGTGGATTCTTCAGAGGGGCCGGAAATGATCAGCGGGGTCCTGGCCTCGTCGATGAGAATGCTGTCCACCTCGTCCACAATGGCGTAATGAAAATCCCGCTGGACATAATCCGCGATGTCGAACTTCATGTTGTCGCGCAGGTAATCGAATCCGAACTCATTGTTTGTGCCGTAGGTGATGTCGCAGCCATAGTTCTCCCGCCGTTCTTCGTCATCCAGACCGTGGACGATCACACCGACGGAAAGGCCGAGAAAGTTGTAAATCGGCCCCATCCACTCGGCATCGCGACGCGCCAGATAATCGTTGACGGTGACCAGGTGGGCGCCCCTCCCCTCCAGGGCATTGAGATACAGGGGCATTGTGGCCGCCAGCGTCTTTCCTTCACCCGTCTTCATTTCGGCAATTCTGCCTTCATGAAGGACCAGACCGCCGATGATCTGGACATCAAAGGGGCGCATCTTCACCGTCCTGCTGGCTACTTCACGGACGACGGCAAAGGCTTCGGGGAGAATCGTGCTCAGGGAGGCGCCATTGTCCAGCTTCTCCTTGAAATAAGGCGTCTTCGCCTGAAGTTCCTCATCGCTCAGTTTTGAAATGGAAGATTCCAGATCGTTGACTTCACGGAGGATTGCCGTAAGTTTCTTTATTTCTCTGTCATTTTTTGTACCGACAATCTTTTTCAGTACGGATGCAAACATAGGTCAACCTTTTTCTGCTGGGAAATACTGACTTCATCGGTCAGTTTATAGTTTACCGGCTTTTCATACACCATTTTGCGAGGATGTCAACCGTTCATCAAATA
>JAVETB010000033.1:0-28789 GCA_034006265.1 Syntrophus sp. (in: bacteria)
GCGACTGATTGAAACGATGACCCGCCTCGCCAGGGGGGGAGTCGGACTGATCATCAGCAGTCACACTTATGTGAGTCCCGAAGGTCAGGCGACACCCTGGCAGCTGGGCATCTACAAGGACGAACTGATCCCCGGCCTGAAAAGAATGGCTGAGGCGGTACACGCATGCGGTGGACGGATCGTCCTGCAGCTGGCTCATGCCGGCGCCTTTGCCGTTGAATCCCTTATGGACCATCCGCCCCTGGCCGTGTCGAATGACGAGGTCCTGGCCGAGTCTCCCCGAAGGGAAATAACCCTGCAGGATATCACGGAGCTCGTTGCCGCCTTCGCGGACGGCGCCCGCAGGGCGAAGGCGGCAGGCTTTGACGGCGTGGAGCTTCATGCCGCTCACGGCTATCTCCTGAGCCAGTTTTTCTCGCCACTTTATAACCGGAGGAAGGATGCCTACGGCGGAAGCCCATCAAATCGGGCCCGGATCGGCCTTGAAATCCTCTCGGCCATCCGGCAGATTGTGGGTAGGGACTATCCCGTTCTCATGAAAATGAACGGACAGGATTACAGCAGAGGCGGGCTGGTGCGGGAGGAGTCCGTCCAGATGGCGAAGCTCCTGGAAGAAGCGGGCCTCGACGCCCTGGAACTGAGCGGAGGGTTGCTCAAGAGCATCAAGACATCCCCCAGCCGGCCGCGGATTGACACGGTGCAGAAGGAGGTCTATTTCCGGGAGGATGCGCGGCTCTTTAAAAGGGAATTGAACATTCCCCTGATCCTCGTTGGCGGAATACGCTCTCTGGAGGTTGCCGAAGAGCTCCTGGAGAATGGGGAAGCCGACTACATCGCCATGAGCAGGCCCTTTATCCGGGAGCCCGACCTGATCAGCCGCTGGAAGGCGGGAGATCGCCGCCGGGCGGTATGTACCTCCGACAATCTCTGCTTCGCGCCCGGATTTAAGGGTGATGGCGTGTACTGCGTTACCCGGGAGAGGGAAGCGGCGCAGATTTCGTGAATTCCTGACTTGCATGAAAATACTTCAATGCTGGGATGACGGTGTGGCCAGCGATGCCCGGCTCGTCGATCTTCTGAGGCGCCACGGGGCAAAGGCGACCTTCAGCCTGAATCCCGGGCTGTATCAGAACAATCGATCCTTTGGATGGCTTTCGGAAGGCCGGGAGATCTGGAGGCTCGGTCTTCAGGAGCTTCCGGCGGTTTACCAGGGATTTGAGATCTGCAGCCACTCCATGACCCATCCTTATCTGACGGATCTCGACGGCAGCCGGCTGGACTGGGAAATCCGGGCCAGCCGGGATCTCCTGGAGCAGCTCTTTTCCAGACCCGTTACGGGATTCAGTTATCCCTTCAATGCCTACAACGACTCGGTGCTTTCCGCCGTCCGCTCGGCCGGCTATCGCTGGGCGCGGGGCAAAAAGGAGGGGCTGCACCGTTTCCCGCCGGCTGATCCCCTTGAGTTTTCTCCCTCCTGCCGCGTCCTCGACCCGGAATTCTGGCGGAAATACGAAGGTGCGAAAAAGACGGAGGAGGTCTTTTTCTTTTGGGGCCACAGCTATGAACTGAGCACGGAGGCCCTGTGGGACGATTTTGAAAGGCGGATCGAAAGGATATCGTCCAACGGCGATGCGGAATGGTCGTTTATCGGTGATCTGTTTGACCCGCCTCTCATGCCGATTTAAAGAAATTTGACATCCTGTTCTAAATGACGCATTTCAGCAGGGTGATCATTTTTTGTTTTATCTTGCGTATTATCGATCTTTGTGCTATTCGCCTGCCAACTTCACACATCCTTGGACCGGGAGGACGTTGCTTTTGAAAAAACAAGAGTTTCCGCTCGGGATGAAGAGGATGGAGGAAAACCAAAAACAGAAAAGGAGATTTTTATGGCGATCATTTCCATGAAGGCGTTACTCGAGGCGGGTGTTCATTTCGGACATCAGACCAACAAATGGAACCCGAAGATGAAGCCCTATATTTTCGGGGCGAGGAACAATATCTACATCATCGATCTTCAACAGACTGTGGGCCTTTTTCAGACGGCCCACAATTTTGTCATCGACACCGTCAGCGAGGGTGGTGAGCTCTTGTTCATAGGAACAAAAAAGCAGTCCCAGGATTCCATCCGGGACGAAGCCGGGCGATGCGGCATGCCCTTCGTCAACCAGCGGTGGCTGGGCGGCATGTTGACGAATTTCGTCACCATCAAGAAAAGAATCGACCGATTGAACAATCTGGAACAGATGTTTGAGGACGACAGCGTTCGGGCTTTTCCCAAAAAGGAAATCATGGGGCTTCAGAAGGAAAAGGAAAAGCTGTCGAAGGTTATCGGGGGCATTTCTAAGATGAAGCGCCTGCCGTCGGCGGTGTTCGTCGTCGATCCGAAGCGGGAAACCATTGCCGTCAACGAGGCCAAAAAACTGAACATCCCCATCGTAGCCATTGTCGACACCAACTGCGACCCCGATGCCATCGATTACATCATTCCCGGAAATGACGACGCCATCCGGGCGATCAAGCTCTTTTCTTCGAAATTCGCGGACGCGGTTCTCGAAGGCAAGCGGCGCCACGAAGAGAAACTTCAGGCGGAAACGGACAAGGATACTGAACCTGCGGCGTTGCAAGCGGCAGAAAATTCGGAATCGGATGTTCCCGAGAGTGTCGAGACCAAGGAAGGCGTTTCCGCAGCGTCAAGTTCGGATCGGGGTGTCACCGGGCAGTCAAATGTAGAGGAGGAATAAAAGTGGCTATTACATCAGAAATGGTAAAGGAACTGAGAACAAAAACCGGCGCGGGTATGATGGACTGCAAGGAAGCCCTGAGCGCATCAAACGGGGATTTTGATAAGGCGATTGATTTTCTGCGCAAGAAGGGGATGTCTGCGGCAACGAAGCGCTCCTCCAAAGCGGCCAAGGACGGAACCATTGCCTCGTACATTCATATGGGGGGCAAGATCGGAGTGATGGTCGAGCTGAACTGCGAGACGGACTTTGTCGCAAAGACCGAAGAGTTCCAGAGGATCGCCAGGGACCTCGCCATGCACGTGGCCGCCTCCAATCCAACCTACGTAGGTCCGGCCGATGTCCCGGAAGATGTTCTGGAAAGGGAAAAGGAGATCTATCGCAGCCAGGCCCTGGCAGAGAAGAAGCCGGAAAAGATATGGGACAAGATCGTCGAGGGAAAGCTGAACAAATATTACGAGGAAGTCTGCCTGACCAAGCAGAAATTCATCAAGAATACCGATGTGACCGTCGAAACGCTGATCAACAACCTGATCGCAAAAACGGGTGAAAATATCCTTGTCCGCCGTTTCGCAAGATTTCAGCTCGGAGAGGAAATCAAGAAATAAGGATTTCACGGGAGTGCTGAACCGACGGTCATACATGAAGGGGAGCGGAAGATAATCCTTGGAACCGATGGTATACAAAAGGGTTCTGTTGAAGCTGAGCGGTGAAGCCCTGATGGGCGAATACCGGGGAAGCAGCATCATCGATCCGGCTGTGGTCGAGGCCATTGCCGGTGACATACGGGAGGTTGTCCGCCTGGGCGTTTCCCTCGGTGTCGTGATCGGCGGCGGAAACATCTTTCGCGGGGTGGAAGCCAGCTCGAAGGGGATGGACCGGACCTCGGCGGATTACATGGGCATGCTCGCCACGGTGATCAACAGCCTGGCGCTGCAGAGCGCCTTCGAAGGGGCGGGTATCGAGACCCGGGTACAGACGGCCATTGCCATGAGGGAAATCGCGGAACCCTTTATCCAGAAAAGGGCGATGAGGCATCTGGATAAGGGGAGGGTCGTGATCTTTGCCGCGGGGACGGGAAATCCCTATTTTACCACCGATACGGCCGCCGTACTGCGGGCGATGGAAATCAAGGCCGATGTCATCATGAAAGCCACCAAGGTGGATGGGGTTTATGACAAGGATCCCGTAAAGCATCCCGATGCCGTCATGTACCAGAAAATAAGTTATAACGATGTCTTGGCAAAGAATCTTAAAGTGATGGATGCAACAGCGATCTCTCTGTGCCGGGACAACGGGCTGCCGGTTCTGGTCTTCAATCTGCAGAAGTCAGGCAATATCGTCCGGGGGGTTTCCGGAAGCCGCGTAGGAACTCTTGTTGGAGATTGAGGTTATGAAGGATATTATCTTTGAAGAACTGAAACAGAATATGGAAAAGGGACTGCAGGCCCTGGAAAAGTCCTTCAACAAGGTCCGCACGGGCAGGGCTTCGCTATCGCTGCTTGACGGGATCAAGGTGGATTATTACGGCACCCCGACGCCGCTCAACCAGGTGGCCTCGCTTTCCGTTCCGGAAAGCCGGCTGATCCTGATCTCCCCCTGGGACACGAGCGCGTTGAATGCCGTCGAAAAAGCGATCCAGAAGGCCGATCTCGGGCTGGTGCCGAACAATGACGGCAAAGTCATCCGCATTTCCATCCCCCCGCTTACGGAATCCAGGAGAAAAGAACTGGTCAAGGTTGTGCGGAAGATGGCGGAGGAATGCAAGGTCAAACTGAGGAATGACCGGCGGGATGCCAACGAGGAATTCAAATCCCTGAAAAAGGGGAATGATATTTCCGAGGATCAGATGCATGACTATCAGGAACAGGTCCAGAAAATAACGGATGGCTACATCGCCAGGGCCGAGGGGATTCTGGGGCAGAAGGAAAAGGAGATCATGGAGATCTGATCGGTTTCTTGAGGTCTCTGTTCGTTGGGAATTACATGAGGGGAGCCTTGAGGCTCCCCATTTTGTTCAAAGATGGGAATCATATCGAATGAATCTTGACCCGAAAAAAATGCCGCGCCACATTGCGATCATCATGGACGGCAATGGCCGATGGGCGCAAAGGCATGCCCTTGGACGGATCTTTGGACACAAACGGGGAGCCGAGGCCGTAAACATCGCAGTCCGGACCTGTCGGGAGCTGGGAGTCGAGTATCTGACTCTGTACGCTTTTTCCGCAGAAAACTGGTCCCGTCCTCGAAGCGAAATTCATGCGCTCATGGATCTCCTGGAAGAGTATCTTCGCAGTCAGCTCGGGGAGATGATGAAAAACGGGATCCGCCTGAAAACCATTGGCGAAATCGAACAGTTGAGAGATTCCGTGAAGGAGATCCTCCATGAGGTAATGGAAAAAACCGCTCTGAACAAGGGGATGACGTTGACCCTGGCCCTCAGTTATGGAGGACGGGAAGAGATCGTTTCCGCGCTTCGAAAGATCGTCCGGGACAGCATGGACGGAAGGGTGAAGCCGGAGGAACTTGATCGGGAGCTCTTCGCCCGTTATCTTTATACCGCTGAAATGCCGGACCCGGATCTTCTCATCAGGACCAGCGGTGAACAGCGCATCAGCAACTTCTGTCTCTGGCAGATGGCCTATACCGAATTTCATTTCACTGATGTATTGTGGCCTGATTTCAGCCGAGAGGATCTTGTGAGCGCCATCGCCGATTACCAATCGCGGGAAAGGCGCTTCGGGATGACGAGCGAACAGGTCCAGACAAACGGCGGAGCCTCCTAGATCCATGGCTATTGCGGAATCGCCGCCCGTTTGCAGAAGACGGAGGATCCACCCTGAACCCCGGGAAGACCGAGTATGACACCACACCTTAAGAGATGGATAACAGCCATCATTGCAGTCCCAATCGTCTTTGCCCTGGTCTTCTTCGGCTCCGAGGCGCTTTTTTCGGGCGTATTGACGGCGATCGTCCTGGTGGCCGCTTTGGAGTACAATGCTCTGAGCTTCGGGAAGGGGTTTTCCTGGGAAAAAGGAGAAGTCCTCTGCGGGGCTCTGCTTCTGCCTCTTGGAGCCTTCCTCGGCGGGGAAAAGCTTCTGATGGCCGTGTTTGCCCTGCTGGCCGCGGCGGTGTTCCTGGTCTCCCTGTTTCGCGTCAAAGAGGGCGGGATATCGCTTGAACCCGTGGGAAAGGTCCTGTTCGGCCTTGTGTACCTCCCCGTGATGCTTTCCTATTTTATCCTTCTCCGGAAGACGGGAAACGGGGTCTTGTGGATTTTCTTCGTCCTGGTGCTGCCGATATCGGGCGATATCGCCGCTTTTTATTTCGGGAAGACCCTGGGAAAGCATAAGCTCTATCCGAGGATCAGTCCGGGGAAGACCGTTGAAGGCTCCATCGGCTCAATGGCGGGCAGCGTTCTGGCTGTAATGGCGTATTCCTCCTTCGTGTTGGCTTCCCTGCCGCTCCTTCATGCCGCCGTCCTGGCCGTGGTCGGCAACGGCATCAGCCAACTGGGGGATCTTTTTGAATCCATGATCAAGAGAGCTGCCGGCGTCAAGGATTCCGGAACGATCATGCCCGGGCATGGCGGGATGCTGGACCGTCTGGATTGTCTGATATTTCTTGTGCCTTTCGTATATTATTATCGTGTGTTATGCATTCCATAAAATCAATATCCCTTCTGGGTTCTACCGGATCTATCGGCCGAAATTCCCTGGATGTGATTCGCGGAAACCCGGACAAATTCAAAATCATCGCCCTTGCCGCAGGGCGGAATCTTTTCGAACTGAAGAGGCAGATCGAGGAATTTCAGCCCTCGGTGGTCTCCGTTATCGATGAGCACCACGCCCTTGAGCTGAAAAGGCAACTGCGCAAGCCGGCGGGCCTGGAAATACTCTACGGATCAGACGGCTATCGCCAGGTTGCCTCGCTGCTCGATGCCGATCTGGTGATCTCGGCCATGGTGGGGGCTGCAGGTCTTCTGCCGACTCTGGCGGCCATTGAGGCCGGCAGGGATATTGCTCTGGCCAACAAGGAAACCCTTGTCATGGCGGGCCGCCTCGTCCTTGAACTGGCAAAAAGCAGAGGAGTGAATCTTCTACCCGTGGACAGCGAGCACAGCGCCATTTTCCAATGTCTGTCAGGCCAGGGATCTCAGCGTATACGGAATCTTCACCTGACGGCATCGGGGGGCCCCTTTTTTCGCTGCTCCAGAGAACGCCTGGAAACGGTTGGGCCGAAGGATGCCTTGAAGCACCCCAACTGGCGCATGGGAGACAAAATCACCATTGATTCCGCGACAATGATGAACAAAGGCCTCGAGGTGATCGAGGCAAAATGGCTTTTCGGCGTCGAGGTCGATCAGATACGGGTCTGCATCCATCCGCAGAGCATCGTCCATTCCATGGTGGAATTTACGGACGGTTCTGTGCTGGCGCAGCTCGGCATCCCCGACATGAAAATCCCCATCGCCTACGCCCTTTCCTTTCCGGAGCGGATGGACTGTCCGGAGCTGTCCCTCGATCTTTTCAAGATCGGCACCTTGGAATTTTTCCCTCCGGATATCGAAATGTTCCCGTGCCTTGGACTGGCTTACAAGGCGGCTAGGGAGGGAGGGACCATGCCGGCTGTGCTGAATGCGGCCAATGAAGTGGCCGTTGAGGCCTTTCTAGCGGAACGCTTGTCGTTTATGAAAATACCCCGGCTTGTTGAAAGGGTCATGGATTCCCATGGAATCAAGGGCCTGCCGGATCTGGAAGACATTCTCGAAGCGGATGCCTGGGCGCGGCGGGAAGCGCAGAAACTTCTTGAGAACATGAGGGATTAAAGAGAATGATCGGAATCAGCATTCTATCCGTTATCGTCCTGCTGGGCGTACTCATCTTCGTGCATGAACTGGGGCATTTTCTGGCGGCGAAATATGCCGGGGTCGGCGTCCTGAAATTTTCGCTGGGGTTTGGACCGAAACTCATTGGACGGAAAGTGGGGGAGACGGAATATCTCCTGTCTCTTATTCCCCTCGGAGGCTATGTCAAGCTTCTGGGTGAATCTCCCGACGATGAGCTTCCACCTGAAGAGAATCAGCGGTCCTTTCTGAAACAGAATGTCTGGAAGCGGATGATGATCGTGGCGGCCGGACCGCTCTTCAACGTCTTTTTCGCCATTTTTGTCTTTGCGATTATTTACATGACCGGAGTGCCCGTTCTTTCGGCAAAAGTGGGGGGGGTCGAAGAGGGGAGCGCGGCCCACCTGGCGGGGATCCTTAAGGATGACACCATTCTTGCCGTCAACGGAAAAACCGTCTCCCAATGGGATGAGATGGCCGGGGAGATCAGCCGAAGCGGGGGGAAGCCTCTGACGCTGCGGATTGAGCGGGGCCAGGCCGAACGGGACGTGACCCTCGTTCCGAAACTCATGAAAGCGAAGAATATTTTCGAGGAGGAAGTGGAAAAGTACCGGATCGGAATCAGTGCCTCTTCCTATATCCTGGTTTCGAGAAAAGGTCCCATAGACGCCTTTTGGATGAGTCTGAAGCAGACCTGGCTGATATCCAAGCTGACCATGGTGGGAATCGTCAAGATGATCGAAGGGGTCATTTCTCCGAAAAACATCGGAGGCCCGATCCTGATCGCCCAGATAGCCGGTGCCCAGGTGAAGGAGGGGATTACCCCCTTTGTGATGTTCATGGGGCTTCTCAGCATCAATCTGGCCATTCTCAATCTTCTTCCCATCCCCGTTCTCGATGGAGGCCACCTCCTGTTCTTCATGATCGAGGCGGTCATAGGCCGGGAAGTCAGTATCCGCTGGAGAGAGCGGGCGCAGCAGGTAGGACTCATCATCCTGATTCTCCTGATGGCCTTTGCCTTCGCCATGGACATTGACCGCTTGAATCTCGGTTTTGTCAATGATTTTCTGAAAATGATCGGCAGGTGAAAAAACTCTCATGATAACTCTGGCTCTGGACTCATCGTCAAAGACCGTCGGGATTGCGCTCCTGGAGGATGACGAGACTCTTGTGGAAAGCTTTTTCAATCTGGGGGTCAATTCTTCCATCCTGCTGCTGCCTGCCATCAAGGATGTCTTCCAGAAGGCGGGAATGGACGTGGAGCAGGTCGACCTGTGGGCCTGCACCACGGGGCCGGGTTCATTCACCGGCTTGAGAATCGGGCTCGGCACCTTGAAAGGGATGGCGCTGGCAACGGGACGGCCCATTGCCGGAGTTTCCACCCTTGAGGCTCTGGCGTTTAACGGCATCCATTCCTCAAGGGTGATCTGCCCCATGATGGACGCTCAGAGAAGCCAGGTTTACACAGCCCTGTACACCGCCGAAAGCGATTTCTCCCTGAGAAAAATCGGGGAAGAGAGGCTGGCCGACCTGGAGGCCTTTTTGCCCCGGATTACGGAAAAGACCCTCTTCCTGGGTGACGGGGCCTTGAAATACCGGCAGCGGATTGTGGAATGCCTGCCTGACCGGGCCTGTTTTGCCGCCCCTCATCTTCACGCCGTCCGGGCCTGTGCTGTCGGCCTCCTGGGCAGAGAGAGCCACCACCGGGGCGAGATCCTTGATCTGTTGACCTTTACGCCCCGTTACCTGCGCCTTTCTGAAGCCGAAGTGAAGCGCCTGCAGCTGGATCAGGATGGTTGAAATGCCCTGCGAATCCCCCTCAGGAAGGGATGACGCCTTTCCGGCAGAGCGCTTCCGCAGTCCGACAAGAATGATTGACAAGCTTTTTTAATTAAGATAAGTCACACTGGCTTGGAAGGCAAAAAAGGGGAAGTTGTTAAATATATTTTATTAGCAGGGACGTATTGATCCAGTTATTTTGAATGGAGTCCTCTTGAATTATCATGATCTTATTTAGGATTGTTTCGAGATGAAGCATGACAGCCCGATTGCTCATGAGGGACTTCCTTTCATCGCTCTTTTCGGCGCCTTGACATTACTGGCGTCCGTCTTTTTAAACTCACTTCTGATTGCAGCCGTTCCTCTTGCAGCCACACTCTTTTCAACATGGTTTTTCCGCAATCCCGAAAGGCGGGTTCCCGGGGATGAAAAAATGATTGTATCGCCCGCAGATGGTAAAGTCATTCGAATCGACGAGGATATCCATCACGAACTTCTTTCCGGGCCGTGCAAAAAGGTAAGCATTTTCATGAGTATTTTCAATGTTCATGTGAACCGCATTCCTTACTCCGGGAAGGTATCCCGAATCGTTTACAACCCGGGTCTGTTTATATCTGCAAATTTGGACAAGGCGTCGGAGCAGAATGAAAGAAAATCCGTTCTGATCTTGACAGACGACGGGAAGGAAATTCTGACCATTCAGATCGCCGGGTTGATCGCCCGCAGAATCGTATGCTGGGTAGAAGAGGGTGATGATCTCACAAGGGGCGAACGCTTCGGATTAATCCGTTTCGGTTCCCGTCTGGAGGTGTTTCTGCCGATGGAGACAAAACTCTGCGTAGCCAGAGGGGATAAAGTACAGGCAGGGCAGACGCCGATAGGGACGTTTTGATGAAAAAAGAAGGAAAACTGGGCAAAAGCCACATGAAAAAAGGAGTGTATATTTTACCCAACCTTTTTACATCGGCGAACCTCATTTTTGGCTTTTATTCCATTCTTTATTCCATCCGCGGAGCCTTTGTCGAGGCCTCTTTTTTTGTCCTGATTTCCATTGTTCTGGACAGCCTGGATGGCCGGATCGCAAGAATGACCAATTCTGTGAGCAAATTCGGCATCGAATACGATTCGTTGTCCGATCTGGTGGCTTTCGGCGTGGCGCCGGCAGTGCTCATTTACCTGTGGTCTCTTTCATCCTTTGGAAAGTGGGGATCGGTGACGGCCTGCCTTTTCGTCCTCTGTGGGGCTCTGCGCCTTGCCCGGTTCAATATCCAGATCGGCATTGTTGAAAGCAAGGTCTTCAAGGGTCTGGCAATACCGGCAGCGGCTGCGGTCATTGTGACGGGAATTCTGCTCTATGAAGATAAAGTGGGTAAGGGGCCCTATCCCCATATTCTTATTCTTGTTGCCGTCGTCATTCTGTCTCTTCTGATGGTCAGCAATATGAAATATTACAGTTTCAAGAGCCTGAATTATTTTGCCCGCAAGCCGTTCATGTCGTTTTTGGTGATTGTTCTGGCTTTGCTGATTGTTGTTGCTGAGCCTCAAGTCATGCTGTTTACGATGATGACGGGGTATGCCCTTTCGGGTCCTGTCTGGTTTCTTCTGACAAGAGTAAAGCGCTATCGCCAGCCGACAACGGAGGATCAAAGCATGTAGAGGCGGGCTCATCAGGTACGGAAGATGAGGAGTGTACAAACGGTACAATGCCGTGGGCCGGATTTAGCATTCTCATCGGCTGCTTGATGGGATGTTGGGCAGATTAAAAGCTTTTAAGATCAGACCTGTGAAATAAGGAGAAGTGATTAATGGGTTCATATAACGTAGCCGTAGTTGGTGCGACCGGCGCGGTAGGCAATGAAATGATCCGGGTTTTGGAGGAACGCGATTTCCCTGTCCGGGAGCTGACGCTTCTGGCATCTGAGCGTTCACTAGGCATTGAAATCGATTTCCGCGGTAAACCTGTACCGGTGAAGGTCCTCGATGAAAATTCCTTCAAAGGAATCGAGATCGGGCTGTTCTCGGCGGGAGGAAGCGTCAGCGAACACTATGCCCCCATCGCCGCAGCGGCGGGATGCGTGGTCATCGACAACACCAGCGCCTTCCGGATGGATCCGGAAGTTCCCCTGGTCGTTCCCGAAGTCAATCCCCAGGCCATCGGACAGTACAAAAAGAAGGGGATCATAGCCAACCCCAACTGCTCCACCATCCAGATGGTCGTAGCCCTCAAGCCGATTCACGATGCCGTTCGCATCCGGCGGGTCGTTGTCTCCACGTATCAGGCGGTATCCGGGACAGGAAAAAAGGCCATTACCGAACTGGCTGAACAGACCCGGGCGCTGATGAACTGCCAGGAGGTCGAAGTGAATGTCTATCCCCATCAGATTGCCTTCAATTGTCTCCCCCATATCGACGTCTTCCTCGATAACGGTTATACCAAGGAAGAGATGAAAATGGTCAACGAGACAAAGAAGATCTTCGATGATCCGTCGATCGGGGTAACGGCCACGACGGTCCGGGTGCCCGTCTTTTATGGACATTCGGAATCGGTGAATATCGAAACCGAGAAGAAGATTTCGGCTGAAGAGGTCAAAAAGCTCCTGGCAACGGCTCCCGGAATAACGCTGATCGACAATCCGAAAGAAAACGCTTATCCCCTGGCGATTCATGCGGCAGGAAAGGATGACACCTTTGTCGGCAGGATTCGGGAGGATGAATCCATTCCCAACGGCATCAACCTGTGGGTCGTGGCGGACAACATCCGCAAGGGCGCGGCGTCCAACGCCGTTCAGATCGCCGAGGTGCTGATCCGGGATTATCTATGAGAATTATCGGAGGGCGGGCAAAGGGCAGGCGCATCGCCGTACCGCCCGGTTATCCCGTCCGTCCGACTTCCGACCGGATCAAGGAGGCCCTGTTCAATATCCTGGGGTCCCTGGAAGGTCAGACCTTTCTCGATCTCTACGCGGGTACGGGAAACGTGGGCCTGGAGGCTCTCAGCCGGGGAGCCCGGCAGGTGGTTTTCGTCGAAAGGATTCCTTCCCTGGTTATGCCCCTCAGGCGGAACCTGGAGGTCTTCGGCTTTTCCGGAGGGTATGAGATTATTGCCTCGGACATAGGACCGGCCGTCCGTCGCATGGTTGAGAAAGAGCTTCAATTTGACGTGATTTTCGCCGATCCGCCGTATAGAAAGGGGCAGATTGCCCGAACGGTGGGTCTGCTGAATTCTCATTTGTTCCTGCTGGCTCCGGGGGGGGTGGCCATTCTCCAACGCGCCCGGGAAGAGCCCCTGGAAATCGAAGGAAATCCGGGAATGACGCTGGTCGATGAGAGAAAATATGGAGATACCCTGTTGTCGTTTTTGAGGCATTCTGAAAATTAAAAGAGGATGATATGAAAAAGATTGCTGTATATCCCGGTTCTTTTGACCCCATAACCAACGGCCATCTTGACATAATCAAAAGAGGCCTGTCCATGTTCGATGAAATCATCGTCCTTGTCGCCTACAATGCCAGCAAGACGTCCCTGTTTACCGTGGAGGAGCGGATGGAGATGATCAAAGAGGCCCTTCATGACCGGAAACGGGTTCTGGTGGACAGTCATGACGGTCTGCTTGTCAATTATGTCCGAAATGCCGGAGCAAACATCATCCTCCGGGGGTTGAGAGCCATGTCGGAATTTGAATATGAGTTTCAGCTTGCCCTGATGAACCGTCGCCTCAACCGCAATGTGGAGACGGTTTTCTTTATGACCGGCTACAAATGGTTTTATACAAGCTCTACGATCATCAAGGAGGTTGCCCGTCTCGGCGGCTCTCCGAAAGGGCTTGTTCCGGAGATTGTTTATCGGAAAATGCAGGATAAGTTTCCCAAAATGATCAAAATTTAGAGACTACTATGAAGCTAGCATCGAGAGTGTCGTTGATCAAACCGTCTCCAACCCTTGTCATTACGGCCAAAGCGGCCGCCTTGCGCGCGGAGGGCCGGGACATCGTTGATTTCGGGGCGGGAGAGCCGGATTTCTATACTCCGGAACATATCAAGGCCGCAGCCATACAGGCGGTGGAATCAAATTTTACGCGCTATACGGCGGTCGGAGGCATTGATGAACTGAAGGATGCCATTATCCGGAAGCTTCATAGGGATAACTACCTTTCCTACAGGCGTTCGGAGATCGTCGTCTCCTGCGGGGCCAAGCACACGCTCTTCAATCTTGCCCAGGTTCTGTTTGAGGAGGGGGATGAGGTCATTATTCCAGGGCCTTACTGGGTTTCCTATCCGGACCTGGTTCTTTATACCGGGGCGCAACCTGTGATTGTCAACACCCGGGAACAGGACGGCTTTAAATTGACCCCTGAAGGGCTGGAGCGCGCCATCACGGAAAGAACCAGGGCGCTCATCCTCAACAGCCCGTCAAACCCCACAGGATCCGCCTATACGAAGGAGGAGCTTGCCGCGCTGGCCGAGGTGGTGCTCCACCATTCGATGATGGTCATTTCTGACGATATTTATGAAAAGATCCTCTTCGACGGGCTGGATTTCTGGAATATTGCGGCCGTTGCTCCCGCGCTGAAGGACCGGACCATCGTTGTCAACGGTGTCTCCAAGGCCTATGCCATGACGGGCTGGAGGATCGGCTATGCCGCGGGTCCGGAGGTTGTCATCGCGGCCATGGGAAAGATTCAAAGCCAGAGCACCTCCAATCCGGCTTCGATCTCCCAGAAGGCCGCTGTTGAGGCTCTGACTGGTGATCAGCGGGTCATTTCGGAAATGGTCAAGGAGTTCCAGAGGCGGAGGGATTACATCGTTTCCGTCATGACTTCCTTTAACGGCGTTTCCTGCCTGAAACCCCAGGGGGCTTTCTACGTCTTTCCCAATGTTTCCGCATTGTATGGATTGGGCTTTGGGGATCGCAAGATCAACGATTCCAGTGCGATGGCGGAATATCTCCTCGAGGAGGCCGAGGTGGCGGTCGTGCCGGGCTCTGCCTTCGGAGATGACCGCTACATAAGGATTTCCTACGCAACATCGATGGAGCTGATTGAAAAGGGACTGGAACGGATCGGAAATGCGCTGACGCGTTTGAAATGAGAACCATCAGCGGAATTTTGCAATGTTAACACATCAATACGGGCGGGCATTTATTTCATGGGCGGTTTATTTGGAGTCGTAGCGAGAGAAAGCTGCATCAAGTCCCTTTTTTACGGAACGGATTACCACTCCCATCTGGGAACGGAAAATGGCGGTCTGGCCGTATTCGGGGAAAACAATTTCAAGAAGGCCATTCACAGCATCAGTCAGGCGCAGTTCAAATCCAAGTTCGTCGACCACTACCGGCAGATGAGAGGGACGGCGGGAATTGGGGCCATTGACGACGATTCGCCGCAGCCGCTGATCATCCGCTCCAGATTCGGGACTTTTGCCATCGCGGCGTCAGGCCTGGTAACGAACAAGGATCTTTTGACGGCTGAACTGCTTCGGGAGGGAACCTCATTCAGTGAGATTAAAAACGGCGCCGTGAACACCGTGGAGCTCGTGGCCAAGCTGATCAGCAGAGGGACGAGCCTTGTCGAAGGTATTGTGCGGATGCAGGAGGCCATCGAGGGATCCATCTGCGTCCTGATCCTGACGGAAGAGGGCCTTTATGTCGCTCGGGACAAATATGGACGGTTTCCGCTGGCAATAGGCAGGGAGCGGGCGGGGCAGGGATTTGCCGTGGCAACGGAATCCAGTTCCTTCCCCAACCTCAACTATGAGTTGGACAAAGTAATCGGTCCGGGAGAAATTGTCCTGTTGACCGCAGACGGATACAAGGTTCTGCGTCCCGCAAACAACCAGCGGAAGGTTTGTGCCTTTCTCTGGATCTATACCGGTTATCCCTCCTCCTCCTACGAGGGAATTTCCGTGGAGAATACCCGTGAGCGCTGCGGCCGGGCAATGGCCAGGCAGGATGATATTTCCGCTGATCTTGTCTGCGGCATTCCCGACTCAGGTGTCGGGCATGCTTTGGGATATGCAGCCGAATCAAAAATCCCCTATCGGCGTCCCCTGGTCAAATACACCCCAGGTTACGGCAGGAGCTATACCCCGCCGTCACAGGATATCCGGGACCTCGTTGCCACCATGAAGCTCAGCGCAGTTCATGACGTCATCAACGGCAACCGGATGATTGTCTGTGATGATTCCATCGTCCGGGGAACACAGTTAAAGAATTACACAGTGAAGAAGCTGTGGGAGAATGGTGCCAGGGAAATTCATGTGCGGCCGGCCTGCCCCCCGCTCATGTTTACATGCCTTTACGGATCTTCAACGCGCTCTTCATCGGAGCTGGCTGCCCGGAGGGCGATCCTGGCCATCGAGGGAAAGGAGCCCTCCGATATCACCCCCTATCTGGATTGCCGCTCGAAGGAATATTCAAGAATGGTCGAATGGATCCGCAGGGACCTCAACGTGACGACTTTGAAATACTTGAATATTGAAGCCATGATCGAGGCGATCGGCCTTCCGCAAGATCAACTTTGCCTTCACTGCTGGCGGGGGGGGTGACCTCTGATCAGGCCTGTTGCGGAAAAGCGGAGGGTCGAACTTCCCTAGGGCGAAGTCTTCGGAAGGTTCGTTGCCGGGAAGGACCGATTCCTCACGCTTTTTTGCTGAAATACCGGAAAAGAAAACGCACCTTCAAGAGCCCCTCATTTCAATCAGAAGAACAGACATCCCGAGGTCACCAACCTTCAATGCTCGGAAAGATATTCCCCGTTGAAGGCATTCGCATCTTTGTGCTATACAAAAAACCAATCGAAAAATATAAGGAATTACATTGAATCGCCTTTTCAGGAGAAGAAAAACAAAGGCCCTTTGGGTGGGAAATGTTCAGATTGGAGGAGATGCACCCGTTGCCGTTCAGTCCATGACGTGCACGGATACACGAAATGTCCCTGAAACGATAGCCCAGATCGAAGCCCTTGAAAAAGCCGGCTGTGAAATCGTCCGTGTGGCGGTGCCAGATGAGGCAGCGGCATTGGTCCTGGGTGAGATCAAAAAGGCCATCCACATCCCCATCATTGCCGACATCCATTTTAATGCCCGTTATGCCCTGATGGCCATCGAGCAGCATATGGACGGCATCCGCATCAATCCCGGCAACATGGGAAAAGAGAACATTGCCGACGTTGTGCGCGCCGCCAGGGATTACAACACGGCCATCCGGGTCGGGATCAATGCCGGCTCGTTGGAGAAACCCATACTGGAAAAGTATGGCGGGCCTACCGCTGAAGCCCTGGCGGAAAGCACCCTCAATAATCTTGCCCTTCTGGAAGATCTGGGTTTCGATCGCATCAAGCTTTCCCTCAAATCATCCCACGTTCCCACCATGATAGACGCCTACAGGATCGTTGCGGCCAAAACGGACTGCCCGCTGCACCTGGGGGTGACCGAGGCAGGGACGCTGGTAAATTCAGCTATCAAATCCTCCATCGGCATGGGGGTGCTCCTTTACGAGGGAATCGGCGACACGATTCGCGTCTCTGTCACAGGCAACCCCGTTTCCGAGGTCGGGTTGGCCTACGGAATTCTCCGGGCGCTGGACATTCGCAGGGTCGGACCGGATATCATCTCCTGTCCCACCTGTGGACGCTGTGAGATCGACCTGTTCTCCCTGGTTGAAAAGGTCGAGAAGGCGTTGGTCGGGATGAAGGACGACCTGAAGATCGCCCTCATGGGCTGCGTCGTCAATGGACCGGGAGAAGCGGCAGAGGCGGATGTCGGAATCGCCGGCGGCCGGAGGACGGGTCTCCTGTTTAGAAAGGGAAAAGTCATCCGCAAGATCAAGGAAGAGGAATTTGTTAAAGTTCTGCTTGAGGAAATTTCGGAAATAACAAGAAACAAAAGGAATATCAAAGAAGAATAACCGGTGTCGGCGGCGGCCCGGATCCTTCCTTAACTCCGTTCATTCTATCGCCTATGCAAGGACAAGGAGGCTAAATGCGCTATTCGGAAATGTTCCTGCCCACAGAAAGAGAAGTCCCTTCAGATGCCGAAGTCATCAGTCATCAGCTCATGCTCCGAGCGGGGATGATCAGAAAGTTGTCAGCCGGGGTTTATTGCTATCTCCCCGTGGGATACCGGGTCATCAGAAAGGTTGAGCAGATCATCCGTGAAGAAATGAACCGGGCCGGTGCCCAGGAGGTTTTTCTTCCTATGGTCCAGCCGGCGGAACTCTGGCAGGAGTCCGGGCGCTGGGAGCATTATGGCAAAGAGCTCCTTCGCTTCCGTGACCGCCATGACCGGGAATACTGCCTGGGGCCGACTCACGAAGAGGTCATTACAGACCTGGTCCGCCATGAACTCAAAACCTATCGGCAGCTTCCGAAAAATCTCTACCAGATCCAGACCAAGTTCCGGGACGAGATCCGCCCCCGCTTCGGAATCATGCGGAGCCGGGAATTCGGGATGAAGGACGCCTACAGCTTCGATGCCGATGAGGAAGGGGCCGAGATCAGTTATTCGAGGATGTTTGAAGCGTACAAAAGGATTTTTTCCCGGTGCGGACTGAAATTCCGCCCCGTCGAAGCCGATTCCGGGACGATCGGCGGAAGTTTTTCCCATGAGTTCATGGTGATGGCCGATTCGGGGGAGGACGGGCTGGTGTTCTGCAGTTCATGTTCCTATGCGGCCAACCTAGAGAAGGCGGAGGTGCATCCGCCGGAGAAAGAGGACCTGGATGAGGTGGAGGCGCTGTCCCTGACGGAAGTGCACACCCCGGACATCCGAACCATCGAAGAGGTCTGCGCCTTTCTCGGGGTGTCCCCCCGGGACATCGTGAAAACCATGATCTTCAGCGCCGACGGGAAGCCTGTGGCCGTGCTGGTTCGTGGAGATGAAGAGGTCAACGAGATCAAGGTCAAGAATTACCTGGGATGTGATGAGCTCGAACTGGCCATGGATGACATGATCGAAGAGGTCACGGGCGCTCCCCGCGGATTTGCCGGGGCCGTCGGGCTTCGAAGCCGGATCATTGCGGACAATTCGCTGATCAACATGAAGAACGTGGTCATGGGCGCAAACAAGGAGGATTATCATCTGCGCAATGCCAATCCCGGCCGTGATTTCCAGATTGAGGCTTTTGCGGATCTGAAGATCGCCAGGGAAACGGACGCCTGTCCCCGCTGCGGGAAGGCGCTGTCCTTCGCCAGGGGCATCGAAGTCGGGCACGTCTTCAAACTGGGAACAAAATACAGCAAGGCCATGGAGGCAGTTTTTCTCGATAGGAACGGAAAAGAGCAGACGATGATTATGGGCTGCTATGGGATAGGCACTGGGAGAACCGTTGCGGCATGCATCGAACAGAACAATGATGAAAATGGAATTGTGTGGCCCATGCCGATTGCGCCCTTCCACGTCATCATCACTCCTGTGAATATGAACGACGACGCCCTTGCAGAGGCTGCGGAGCGCCTTTACGGCTCACTCACCGCCGGCGGAGTCGAGGTGCTGCTCGATGACCGCGATGAGCGGGCCGGCGTCAAATTCAAGGATGCGGACCTGATCGGCATCCCGGTCCGGGTGACGATCGGCCCCAAGAAACTGGCCGAGGGAAAGGTTGAAGTCCGGCTGAGGGACACCGGCGAGGTGACTGCCGTCCCCCTGGAAGAGGTCGAACATTACATCAGGAAACTGATCAGCGGGAAAATGAACCAGGAAAACAGCGGTTCAGCGGGCAGCGAATAGCCGGAAACCCTTTCTGCCTGCATCTACAGACCACTTTGCGATGAAAGCACTCTTCGTCGGGGGCCCCTCGGCTCAGGCCGCCGGGATGCACTTCAAAAAAGATAAATCCAGGTCAGTTAGCCGGGAATATGAAGGGCTGGAATTAAAGAGACGTCATGCTGCGGATCATCGACATCCTTGACAAAACACAGGAATATCTCTCTCCGGGAGAACAGGAGCTGATCGAAAAAGCCTACATCTTTTCGGCCTCTGTTCACCAGGGGCAGGTGCGCCTATCCGGTGAGCCCTACATGACCCATCCCATGGAAGTTGCCGGAATCCTTGCCGACATGGAGCTTGATGCCGCGTCCATAGCGACGGGACTCCTCCATGACACCGTTGAGGATACGCTGACGACTCTTGAACAGATTGAAGAGCTCTTTGGAAAAGATGTCGCCTTCCTTGTCGACGGGTTGACTAAGATCAGCAAGATTACCTTCCGAAGTCAGGAGGAACGGCAGGCGGAGAATTTCCGCAAGATGATTCTGGCCATGTCCGCGGATACCCGGATTCTCCTGGTGAGATTGGCGGACCGCACCCACAACATGAGAACTCTTGAGTTCCACACACCGGACAGGCAGCGGTATATTGCGAAGGAAACCATGGAACTCTATGCGCCCCTGGCCAATCGGCTGGGCATCTACCGGATGCAGGTTGAACTGGAAGACATGGCTTTCCGCTACTTGGATTACGATGCCTATTCCAGTCTGTCAAAGCGCATAGACGTGTCGCGGGAAAAGAGGGATCAATATACCAGGGAAGTCAAGAGGATGATCCAGGAAAAGATCGATGAGTACGGCCTTAAAGGCGTAGTCGAGGGCAGGGCAAAGCATTTCTGGAGCATCCACAAGAAAATGCACGAACAGAAAATCGATTTTGACGAGGTCTATGATCTGACGGCATTCCGCATCATCCTGGATTCCGACAAGGAAAAAGACTGCTATGAAGCCCTCAGTATCGTGCATGCCCTGTGGATACCGGTTCCAAGAAGGTTCAAGGATTATATCGCCATGCCAAAGGCGAACAACTACCGCTCCCTCCACACGACCGTCATCGGTCCATCCGGCCAGCGGGTGGAAATCCAGATCCGGACGAAAGAGATGCATGAATGGGCGGAAGAGGGGATCGCCGCACACTGGCGGTACAAGGAAAAACGGATGCTTCCAGGCGCCGATGAGGAGCAGATCCGAAAGCTGCGGGAGTTACTGGAAATACAGCAGGATTTGAAAAACCCCCGGGAGTTCATGACGAACCTGAAGCTGGCCCTGTTTCCCGATGAGGTTTATGTGTTCACGCCCGACGGCGATGTCCGGTCTTTTCCGAAGGGGGCCACGCCGATTGATTTTGCCTACAGTATCCACACCGACGTGGGACATACCTGTGTCGGGGCCAAGGTCAATCGGAGCATCGTCCCCCTGAAATATGAGCTTAAAAACGGCGACGCCGTTGAGATCATCACGCAGGCTGGACACCATCCCAGCAAGGACTGGCTGAAATACGCCGTCACATCAAGAGCGCGGTCAAAGATCAAAGGCTGGGTCAAGGCAGAGGAAAGCAAAAAGAGCATCACCTTGGGCAGGGAGCTTCTGGAGAAGGAGTTCCGCAAGAACTCCCTCAAGTTGAGCTCGGCGGTTAAATCGGATGAAATCCGGGATCTTTTCACTGAATTATCCATTAATTCCCCGGATGATCTGTTCGCCCTTGTGGGCTACGGAAGGATTTCCCCGAAAAGGGTTGTTCATCATTTTGTCCGTGATGACATCAGTGCCCCTGAAAGGGCCCCTGCCGACAGGACAGCGAAGAGGATCCAAAAAGAAGACTCCCAGGGGATATTGATTACCGGCATTGAGGACATCATGGTGCGGTTTGCCCACTGCTGCGACCCTATCCCCGGAGATGAGATTGTCGGTTACATAACAAGGGGGCGGGGCGTTACCATTCATACGGCCGATTGTCAACGTCTTTCGGAGCTGGATTCCGAAAGGTTTGTGGACGTGGCCTGGAGCGCGAAGGCATCGCAGACCTATTCCGTGAATATGGTTGTCACATGCAAGGATAAGAAGGGCATCCTGGCGGAAATCAGCTCGGTGATTTCTTCCCTTGATGTAAACATCAGCACCGCCAGAGTCGATACCAGCAGGGACATGCGGGTGAATTGCTTTTTCCGGCTTGATGTCACCGGACTGAGGCAGCTGAACACACTGACCTCGGCGATTAAGCAGATCAAGGATGTCATTTCAGTGGAAAGAGTGCACAAGGTAAAGGAGCATTCCCGCCTATCCGGCTGATGTTTCCCACATATGTGTTGACAGAGATTTGTTGTTTGCTGTATGAGAGGCTCACTTTATGTTGAAGAGTACAGGAAAGATGGTGCGACAGGCGTTTCCGTATGTTCGTCTCAGTAACAGTTTTTTTTCATGGCTGATTCTGCTGCTTCTGGCCATGTATATGCTGCCCCTTTCAGCATCGGCAGCGCGGGAGGGGATGCTGGTCGTCCTTGACCCAGCCCATGGCGGTTCAGAAAAAGGGGTGCGGTTTTCGGACGACGTCTATGAAAAAGACGTGACCTTGGCCATTGCCCGCAGCGTTCAGAAAGAATTGCTGGCGGCTCAGAATATACGCGTACAGTTGACCCGCGATTCGGATCGAACGCTCAGCCTTCGCGAGAGGGAACAATTCGCTCGCAATGCAGCCCCGGATCTTTTTCTCAGCCTGCACGTAAACGCCGGGTTCGGAAAAAAGGCATCGGGATTCGAAATTTATTTCCCGGGGTTCAAGCGGAACACGCAAGGTGAGAAAGAGGATTCATCTGTGATCCTGACGGATATGGCGAGGAACAAACATCTCAATGACAGCGTGCGGTTCGCTTATATCCTGCAAAAGAACCTGGAGCAGGTATTTCCCAGGAAAGGCCGCGGGCTTCGAGAGGCATCGGTCCCCGTTCTGGAGGGCATCGTCAAGCCGGCCGTCGTTGTTGAGCTTGGTTTTGTTTCAAACCCGGAGGACAGGAAGCAGATGCTGGAAAAGGAAATCCAGCTCGCTGTTGCCAGAGCCATCAGCAAGAGCATCAAAGAACTTTACTGAACAGTCTTCGTTCCTTTGCCGCAGTCATAAATTCAGGGAGTCTTCTAATTTTGAGGAAAAACGACCGCAGATACGATGAAATCCGGGACGTGAAAATCACGCGGAATTACCTGAAACATCCACAGGGTTCCGTCCTGATTGAAATGGGGGATACGAAGGTCATCTGCACGGCCACGCTGGAAGAGCGAGTTCCGCCCTTTTTGAAGAATTCGGGAAAGGGTTGGCTGACGGCTGAATATGCAATGCTTCCCATGGCGACTCAGGAGAGAAACAAAAGAGAAGCCGCCCAGGGTCGTATCGGAGGGCGGACTCATGAAATACAGAGGTTGATAGGGCGCTCTCTGCGAGCTGTTACCGACCTGGAGAGTTTCGGGGAAAACACCGTATACATCGATTGTGACGTCATCCAGGCGGACGGCGGTACGCGCACGGCGTCCATTACGGGAAGTTTCGTCGCTCTGACAGACCTTTTCCGTAAGATGAAGGAAGAGGGAAGGTGCGGCTCCATGCCGCTGCTGGATTACGTCAGTGCCGTCAGCGTCGGGATTATTAACGACACGCTTATGCTGGACCTGGAGTATGTCGAGGATTCTCAGGCGGATGTCGATATGAATGTGGTCATGACGGGTATGGGAAAATTCATCGAGGTGCAGGGGACCGCAGAGAAAGTGCCCTTTTCCCGGGACAGACTGGCGGAAATGATCGAGCTGGCCGGAAGGGGAATCCTGGCACTGACTGAAATTCAGAAGCAGACCCTGGGAGGGCAGTTCTGATCAAGATCGTTTTTGCCTCTAAAAATAAAGGAAAGATCCGGGAGGTCCGGGCGATTCTCGAGGAACTGGACGTCAACCTGCAGTCCTTGGACGCATATCCGGATGCCCCTGATGTCGTCGAGGACGGAAGTTCATTTTTCGAAAATGCCCTGAAAAAGGCCAGAGTCATATCCGAATTCACCGGTGAAATTGCCCTGGCCGACGATTCAGGATTGGAAGTAGATGTCCTCAACGGCCACCCGGGAGTTTATTCCGCCCGCTTTGCCGGTGAGGGTGCGGATGACAATCAGAACAACAAAAAACTGATGGAGCTGATGAATGGGGTTCCAGCGAAGGACAGGTCGGCTGCATTTCGCTGTGTGCTGGTTCTTTATCATCCGGATGGGAACTACGAATCTTTTGACGGAAGATGGGATGGATTCATCGGCGAAAAGGTTGCAGGAACCTGCGGTTTCGGTTATGATCCGGTCTTTCTGCTTCAGGAATCCGGCAAAACCGTGGCGCAGTTGACATCCGAGGAAAAGAACAGAAGCAGCCATCGGGCGAAAGCCCTGCACGCACTGAAGGATTATTTAAGAAAGCGGTCATATCCAGCAAAAAAGACTCATAAGTAACATATAAATACGGGGCGTAGCGCAGCTTGGTAGCGCGCCTGCTTTGGGAGCAGGATGTCGGGTGTTCAAATCACCCCGCCCCGACCAGTAATATCAAGAGGTTATGGGTATGCCATAACCCTTTTTTATTTGTGCGCCCAGCATGGGCGCACTCTTGCGGGTGCAAGTCCCGCCGTAGCTGATCACAGCGAGCGAAGTGAAGCGCAACTGCATGAGGGTGACCAAGTCGCCGAGCATACGCGAGCAACTGTTGATGGGGACGTACCACTCCCAACCGTTGCGACGGGTGACGATTCCGCAACCGGATGGGGGTGAATGCGAGCTTGCATCCCGACGGTGACGGATCGGTTAATTCAGCAAGCACTGCTGCAAGTGCTTCAGCCGATTCTGGACCCCGCCTTCAGTGAGCATAGCCAGGGATTCCGGCCTGGGTGACGTGCGCAGGATGCGGTTTTGGCCGCGCAAGGCTACGTGCAGTCCGGAAGGAGGATGGTTGTGGCGCTTGACCTGGAGAAGTTCTTTGCCCGGGTTAATCATGACATTCTTGACGAACTTTGATCGTCTTGGTAATCCCCGGCTCTCTAACCTCAACTTCTTGAACCTCCCGGTGCGGACCCGCATGCCGGGTGGTGTGGCAGGGGCTCGGCCTTTTATGATCGACCCCTATGCCGATTATAATCAAACCGGGAAAATATATGAACAAACAGCTTAATTTATTTCGTCCCTTGGAGATGATATGATAATAAGAAGGCAAAGGAGATACTTCACATGAACAAGAGGCAAAAGAAGAAAGAACAAAAGAAGCAGGTGATACTGGCATTCAACGATGTTATAGGAGAATGTTTGGCAACCGAAGACCCTCTGGCAACATTGAAAGAAATTAAGATTCAAGGCGAAAAGCATTTCGAAGAATTGGGATTCGATGTTCCCCCAATCGTATTTGATGAAATCATGGCTGGATGTGAACAAATAATCAAAGAAATCATTAACCAATAGTCTGAACTTGCATTATCAAAAAAACCCCGATGGAGAAATCCGGCAGGGTATTTTTGATAATGCAGTTTTAGGTGCGTATTTGATCCATTGACGCGCATATTTTCTTAGAAAGCCTCTAACTGTCACTAAATCTTTTTTACAAACTTATATTATTAAAATAATTGATTATATTGTAATGTTATCAACGGTCATTTCAAAGTGAGCCAATTTCAGTCGTGAAAATCGAGCCACCCAATCATTGATTTGGACTCGGTAGTGTCCGGTTTAGAACTTGCGTGTGATTGAACTCAGCTTGGTTGCAAAACCTTCGGGAATTGATGAGTATGGCTGTTTACAGAACAGGTTGTTCAGGGGAGGCTGATATGCTGAAAAGCCAGACAAAAGAGGGGATTAGTTACACGGTACCAGTGAACAGTATATCAGGCAGAGCGCTCTGCTTCGTCCACCTGCACATTCTCATGCCCCAAATACTGCTTGGCTAAGAACCTGCAAGCCTTTTCATCTCCAGCCATTGCCGCATTCCATATCCTTTCCCTGTTTTCCAATTCACGAAGCATCTCTTTTTGTCGTTCTTCCATCCGCTTCATTTTTCTTTCTTTGGACTTCATCTTATTCCTCTTTAATCGTTATTCGATTTTTCCAGCAGCTCCAACTCTAGATTCATAAAGCACCTTTGTTGGAATTCGGATTTGTTGATTACCCGAAGATACTAACTCCTGCTTCATAATAAGCAATACGGCTCGATTACTGAATATATACCAGATCATTTCTGACATATTCGGCAAGAAGAAACGGACGGGCCATTTATCAATTTACGATCTGTATTGGAGGCACGCCAGAGAATCTAAATATTCGGAAGGGAAGGAAAGTCGGAGATTATTTCTGAATTAAACGACGTCTTCTGATGAAATCCATCATTTTTCAAGGGTGGGGGGATGATACCCATTCCCCCCACCCTCTGTGAGCTTTACGCCGTCGGTTTTTCCTTGCCGGCATTGACGCCTGCGATGCGCCCGAAAACTACACAATCGGTTGTCGCGTTTGTGCCGAGTCTGTTCGAACCATGTATTCCTCCTGTAACCTCACCGGCAGCATACAATTTCGGAACAACGGCTCCGAACACATCGATGACTTGGGCATTCGTGTTAATTCTTAGACCGCCCATGGTGTGATGGACCGCGGGCCACTGTGGGAGGGCATAGAAGGGGCCCTTGTCCAGGGGCAGCATGGCCTTTGAGATCGGCTTGTTGAATTCAGGATCCTTTCCCTCCTGAAGATAGCGATTGTGGTCGGTGACCGTCTTCACGAGGGCATCGGCCGGAATACCGATTTTTTCTGCCAGGCTGGCTATTGTATCCGCCTCTGTAAACCGGCCTTTTTTCAGCCCGGCATTCAGGCTTTCCTGGGTTTCCCCGATAAGAGGAACCATGGCCGCATTGAAAATGGTGTAGGTAGGCTTCATCTTGTCGCCCATATTGATCTGGGCAAAGGCGCAGACATCCCTGCGCTCCAATTCGCTTACAAAGCGCTTACCAAGTTTGTTGACATAAATGCATCCGCGGCCTGGGGCGCTGAAAGCATAAACAGCCGGATTGTCAAGGGTTCCTGATGCTGGCTCCGCAAATGGGTACAGCTGGATGAAATTCATCTGAACCGTATCGGCGCCGATGGCCTGGGCGTAGCGAATCATCTCCCCCGTGGCGCCTTTGTGGTTGGTGCAATTAAACTCTGCCACCAGCTTTGGATAATGGGCCATCCGCATCTTGACGTCTCGGCTGAAGCCTCCCGATGAGATCACAACGGCTTTGCTGGCCTTGATATTTAAAACCCTTCTGCCACGCTTGATTTCCAATCCAAGCACCGGGCTTTTAGGGTCCGCATCTTTCCGCCACATCCAGGTCACTTCAGAATTGAGAACCATTTTAGCGCCGTATTTCTCGGCGATTTTTCTGAGGGCTTCCGTGTAGTCGCGACCCCAACTGGTTTTTGAAAAATGTGCCCGATAGGCACTGTGCCCGCCAGCCCTGTTCACCGCCTGACGAATCTCAAGGCCGCCCTCATCCATCATCCAGTTCAGGGAATCCGGGGCGCCATTGACAAGAACCTCAACCAGTTCGGGAATGTTGTAGTAATCGCCTCCTTTGAGGGTGTCTTCCATATGCTGCTTCGTACTGTCATTCCCAAGATTAAGTTTCTCCCGGAGATTCAGCTTGTCGTTCCAGGCTGCATATCCGCCGCCATTGATGGCTGAATTGCCGCCATATGTGGGCATTTTCTCGAGAATAACCACTTTGGCCCCTGCCTTTGCCGCCTCCGCCGCTGCTGCTAGCCCGGCAAATCCGGAGCCGATAATCACGACATCCCATGTCTCGTCCCATTTTTGTGGAAGTTTTCGAGCCATGGCCTCCGCTGTTCCCGGTGTGGCCATGTTGAGAGCCATGCCGCTTCCCATGGCCGCACCCATGGCAATGGCCCCTTTGAGCACGGAACGCCTGCTCATACCTCTGCATGACAACTGATCTTTTTCTGTTTTCATGGAGCACCTCCTCACGATCGATAGTGACTAAAGATTTGTAGAAACAAAGACCACATTTCTGGTTCAAACAAAAAGCTCTTCCTGAAAACAAAAAAACTTGCCCCCTGAATTAGAAGCAAGATTTTAATCATCTCTCCAAGGCATGCCTTTTCAAAATAAGTTAAAAGGATGATAGTCTTCAACTGCTTGAAACTATCTAATTTGTCTACAATTTTCTGCCTTTAATTATTTTGAAAGTCAAGAAATAATTTTTTTGAGGGCCAAGACATGCCGTCGTCCAACCTCACATTAATCCTCAGGCTGATCCGGATAGGCCTAGTATTATTCTGCCATAAGGATTTGGATAACTACTCATCATGAATAGACCTGATTGTAAGACAAGTCATCCTGGTGTATGTTCATTCCAGGGAATATCTGATTGACAACAGATAGGCCTGTTACCAAAAGAACCGTAAAAAGTTTGATCGGATGTTGATCAAAAAGCATGACTGTTTGAGGATCAACATCGATTGAAACCATATTTTTTCAATGTTTGAATCGGTGCTCCTGATATGGGGTATGTAATTGCTGAAGCGTTCATCATAACAGCAACCTATAACTTCTTCTGCTTATATGAAGGGGGTGATGCCTCGCCTTTAAATTCCTGGGCACCATTGAGCAAAAAGCGGGCAAAACATTGTGATAGGGTCTCATTTACGGCAGAGAAGGTGGGACGTATCTTTTTATCGAAAGGTACCAAAAGACGCATTTTCTAAATGCACCACCGAAGGAGGGCAGGCAGATGAAAAAGCTATTGTTTACAATGACGTTTTCGGTTCTCCTTATTTTCTCGTCACTGACGGCCAATGCACGTATGGCCATCTTTGATGATTTATGGGATGTCAGCCAGGGAACTTCAGTGAGCGCAAGCAGCGGCGCCTTGGCCGGAGGATGGTGGTCAGACCCACGGAATATGTTCGGTGGTGCCTACGGCTCGAATCCTGACACCAAAAATAACACCATCTTCAAAGACTACCAGCCTCAAGGTTACGTTCATTGGGTGAATTGGCAGACGTCAGCTCCTGTTACCCTGCAGAGTTTCAACCTGGTCGCTATTCATGACTATGGCCTGAACACAGGTGAATACCGCAACATCAATCATCGAGGAATAAGCAGGTTTAAATTATTCTCCAGTACCGGATTGTCGGGACCATGGACATTACTGTATGACTATACGGTCAATCCCGTGCTGGACTCAAATTGGCAACCCGTGTACGGCGGGGGAGCGGATTATTCAGGATTAAATTATCTTGAACTTTTTGCAGATGTACCGCTGACGACAGCCCAATACTTTAGAGCTGAATTTACTCAATACGGCACAGGTTCGTGGGTATATGGCGACGCGCAGGGACCAAGAATCTATGAACTGGACGGATATGGACCTACTGTTCCCATCCCGGCCACATTGTTTCTTTTGGGGCCTGGTCTGTTAGGGCTTTTGACACTCAAGAAAAAATTTAACAGATAAACTCTTTTTTAATGATGCAATGATAAAGGCAGGATCAAACGGTTCTGCCTTTTTCTTGTGCGCCCAGCATGGGCGCACTCTTGCGGGTGTAAGTCCCGCCGTAAGTTGATCACAGCGAACGAAGTGAAGCGCAACTGCATGAGGGTGAC
>JAVETB010000143.1:0-4358 GCA_034006265.1 Syntrophus sp. (in: bacteria)
CTTCCACGGTGAGCCCCTTGACCATTTCCGTCAGGGCCGACGCAGAGGCGATGGCGCTGGCACAGCCGAAGGTCTTGAATTTCGCCTCGCTGATGCGCTTGTTCTCATCCAGTTTGAACGTCAGGCGGAGCGCGTCACCGCAGGCGATGGAGCCCACCTCCGCAACTCCGTCAGGATTTTCCACTTCGCCCACATTGCGGGGCTCCAAAAAATATTCCCTGACCTTATCCGTATATTCCCACATAAGACTACCCCCTGAAACCGGCCCGTTCCTTCAGCGCTACCTCCCGCGCATTCCCGGCCGGCGGCTCGATGGTCCTGTCGATACCCGGTCCGCACAGGCCTGCTCCGCCTCCACCCTGCCAGCGTTCCTGTCCAGGAAGCGGTTTCCGGTTTTTTCCATTCAGATTTTTCTGAATCGTACTTGCCATAATATGGCCAGGAAATGCAAGACGTGATTTCCTTCCAAAGCCACATCCCGCTTCCGTTAAGGCGGTAAAAAAATTATTCACAACAGAATCAAAAAATTTGGTAAAAAGTTACAATGGAGCGAATAGAAAAATCCGTTTTCATCAAAAACAACTCCAACACCTTTCGGAAATGGGCGAAATGGTACGACCTGACGTCCTTTATTCTCCTTTTTCTGAGGAAAAAGGTGGCGGATCTTGTCGACAGCCGGCAGGGAAAACTCCTCGATGTCGCCTGTGGGACCGGTGCGCAGACCATCGAATTTGCCAGGAAGGGCCTGACGGTGACGGGGATCGACCTGTCAAGGGACATGCTGAAAATCGCTCGGAAAAAGATGAGAACGGACAAGAATGTGAAACTCCTCCGGGCCGATTCGGAAAAACTCCCCTTCAGGAACCGCTCCTTTGACGTTTCCTGCATAAGCCTGGCCCTGCACGACATGCCCTATTCCGTGGGGCTCAATACGCTCCACGAGATGAAGCGCGTCACGAAAGAAAGCGGCCTGATCATCATTGTTGATTACACAAAGCCGACTTTGTTTCCCGTGGCCTATTGTTCGAGATGCCTTGTCAAGCTCTGGGAGAGCGAGTATTACGATGACTTCATGAAGACGGGGATTGAAGCCTATCTCCAGCAGGCGGATTTGACCGTCGAAAGGGAAATGCACTATCTGCTTCGCACCATTAAAGTCACAACCAGTTTGAACAGATCCTGAACTCAGGGGCACAGGCCCGCCGCAAGCCGGCTATTCCGGTTTTCGCAGAACGACCTGGATATCGCCGATGGCCCGTTCCCGGAACCCCGCTTCACAGATGGACAGGTAGTAACTCCATTTTCGCTCGAAGGCCTCATCGAATCCCAGGGAGCGGACGGCCTCCCTGTTCTCCTGGAACCTCATCCGCCAGTCTTTCAGAGTGCGCGCATAATGAGGACCGATGTCCTCCAGATGCTCAATGACCAAGCGTGAATTCCGGGCGACGGCATTGGCCAGAACGGAAACCGACAGCAGATGACCGCCGGGGAAAATGTGTTTCTGAATCCAGTCCGTTTCTCTTCGGTACGTCTTATAGATCTGATCGGGGACCGTGATGGCCTGGATCACCGCCTTGCCGCCGGGTTTGAGCAGCCGGTCGCAGACGGCAAAGTAGGCTCCCAGATACTGGGGCCCCACAGCTTCGATCATTTCAATGGAAACTATCTTGTCAAACGTTCCGGACATATGGCGGTAGTCGGCCAGGAGGATGGTCACCCTGTCTGCAAGACCTTCCCGCGCCGCCAGCTCCCGGGCAAAGGCAAACTGTTTTTTCGAAACGGTAATTCCCGTCACGCGGCAGCCGGTCCTTTTCGCCGCCTCCACGGCAAAGCCGCCCCACCCGCACCCGATGTCCAGAACATGGTCCGACGCCTCAATCTCCGCCTTCTTTATAATGCCTTCGAGTTTTCGCTGCTGCGCCTCTTCCAGGGAATCCTCCCCGCCCGTGTAGACGGCGCAGGAATACAAGAGCCGACTGTCCAGAAAGGTCTCAAAAAGGGCATTGCTCAAATCGTAATGAGCCTCTATGTTTCTCCGCACCCCCCTGGAGGAATTGACCCTTCCTGCATGGGCCATGCGGTTCTTGAGGCGCGTGAGCCAGGCGGTTGCAGGATATCCGTTGACCAGGGCCTCACGATTTCTAATCAGGACACGGAAAATCGCCACAACGTCATCGGAATCCCAAAGCCCCGCCACGTAGGCTTCTCCCAGACCAACGTCTCCGCCGAAGACCGCTTTTTTGAAAAACCCGTAATCATGAACAGACATTTTCCCCTGGAGGCGTTCTTCCCGTCGCCCGAAAAAACACCTGCCCCCATCGGGCAACCGCAGCGTCAGGCCCCCTGTTTGAATCCCCTTCAACAGGGCGAAGAAAAGCTTCATGGACAGCCGTTCACGGAAGCCTGTCCTCCTGCGGATAGTCATACTGGAGTGGGGAACCGGCTTATCGTGATAGGGAAGAGAACGGAGGAAATACAGACGTGCCGCTTCGAAAAAGATCCTCGGGACCGTCAGAGTAGGTGCAAGGGGATGCCGCAGAAACATCCGGGAGATGCCCGCCGTCGTCAGCCCCAGGGCCCGCCCCTGCAGATGCCCCTCGAAAACCAGCTGCCCTTCTCGCCACAATTCGATCGAAATGTCCAGATTCTCTCCTGCGGACGAAAAGAGAAAGGAATACTCCCCTTCAAGATTGTTGAAGGGAGAGACATGAAAGCACTTCTGCGCGCGGAAGCGTGCAGGATAGCCCTGGTTGGCTCCGTCGACGCCCCTGAGGACATACAGGTGCTTTTCGCCGAAGGTGTTGTTCACCTCGGCCAGGATGCACAGGAGCTCCTCTCGGTCCGACAGGACGTAGTAAAAGCTGACGGGATTGAAGATGTAGTTGAAATAGCGCGCCGAGGTGATCAGGAGAACCCTTGCAATGCGGGAGGCAAAGGGCTCATCGGCAAGCCTGTGCATCACCTTCGCCGTCAGCGGGTCGGAATTTCCATCGAGATAATCCCCGTCATGGATTGAAAAGGGGCGGATACGGTTATAACCAAAAAAGGGGATTTCACGATCCAATGCAGCCAGCTCGGCGAGATCGAAGCAGAAGAAAAAGAGGGGATAACGGAAGGAATGGACGGCCGGATGGTGGCGTCTGTGCTCGACAAACCCGTCATAAATGCGTGATCTGAAATGAGGCTTGCGTTCCGTGTGCACTCTCATCTTTTACAATTCGATCCCGAAATGCCGCGCCACGGCCACAGCGGACCGCACCGCATCTTCATGAAAACCGTATCCGAAATAACTGCCGCAGAAATAGGTATGCCGCCTTCCATTGAGTTCCGATAGGCGGCTCTGGGTTGCCAGAGCGTCAAAGCTGTACATGGGATGGGCGTACAGGAACGTTTCGATGACGGATTCCGGCGGAACCTCCTTCCAAGGGTTCAGGGTCACGCAGATGCTCCCACCATCGTCAGGAAGATGCTGCAGTCTCGTCATATCGTAGGTGAGCGTAGCGGGATCGTTCTCACGGCCGCCGGCCGGCCGGATGTAATTCCAGGATGCCCAGGCGCGCCGATTTTCCGGGAGAAATGAGGCATCCCTGTGCAGAACCGTGCGATTGGCGGCATATCTCCAGGGAGACAGCAGGCGGACCTCATCAGCCGAGGGATCGGCCAGGAGCCTCAGCGCCTCATCCGCATGAGTGGCCATTACAACGGAGTCGTGCCTTTCCTCTCCATCGGACCGCTTCAGAATCACGCCGTCTTCTGTCCTCATCACGGAGCGGATGGGGCTTGCGGGCCGCACAGCCCCTGGAAACCCCTTCAGAAAAGCGCGGACATAGGTCTGGCTCCCTCCGAGCACATAATACCATTGGGGATGGTCCCGAAGGGACAGCAGGCCGTGATTTTCATAAAAGCGTGCAAACGTCTCCGCCGGAAAAGAGCGGATATCACCATCGGGGGCAGACCAGATGGCCCCGGCCATTGGAAGCACGAAGGCTCTGGCAACGAACTCTCCGACCCCTTCCCTCTCCAGGTGCCTTCCCAGGGTTATTCCACCCAGGGAGCCTTCATGAAGCCGCCTGCGGGTGATGCGGTTGAAGCGCACCAGGCCGGCGAGAAACCGCCAGAAGGAAAGCCGGAGAAGATTCTTCCGCTGGGCGAACAGGCTGTCCAGATCCCGGCTGGCATATTCGAGAGAGCCCCGCCGCTCGGAATAGCTGAACGACATGTCCGTTTTTCCGGCCTTCACATCCAGCTGATCGAGGAAGCGGGTGAAGAGGGGGTAGGTCCGGTCGTTGAAGACGATAAAGCCCGTGTCCACCGGTATGGAGCCGCCTTTCCCGTCGGGAACGGCGATCGTGTTTGTG
>JAVETB010000034.1:0-28457 GCA_034006265.1 Syntrophus sp. (in: bacteria)
TTCCCGACGGAAACGACGCGTTTTGCCCATGTGATCCTGCCCGCCGCCGCCTGGAGCGAAAATGACGGAACCTTTACCAGTTCCGAACGTCGTGTCAACCGGGTGCGTACGGCAAGCCTTCCGCCGGGCGATGCAAAACCCAACTGGTGGATATTCAAGGAGCTTGCGAAGAGAATGGGTCATGAATGGGCATCCAACAGTGCCCAGGAAATCTGGGACAATGAGCTGTCCGCACTCGCACCCTCCATGGCCGGAATCAAGTACGCCCGTCTGGAAGAAGACGGCATCCAGTGGCCTGCGCCGAGCCTGGACCATCCAGGGACACCCACGCTGCACAAGGATGGCCGCTTCACCCGCGGTCTGGGCGTGCTGAAAGCCTTGGACTGGACACCACCGGCGGAAGTTCCCGACGAGGAATTTCCGTTGACGCTCTCCACCGGACGGCGCCTGTACCACTATCATACCAGGACACAGACGGGGCGCTCCCAGGGCATCAATGACCTGCTGGGTGAAGAGACGGCGGATATCTCCGTGGCTGATGCCCGGGGAAAAGGCATCACGGACGGCGAAAAAATTTCCGTCAAATCCCGCCGGGGAGAGGTTGTGGTCAAGGCCCGAATTACCAAACAGGTCCCGAAAGGCCTGGTCTGGATGGCGTTTCACTTCCGAGAAGGCTGCGCCAACTGGCTTACGAATCCTGTTTATGATCCGATCACCCAGACGGCGGAATACAAAGCCTGCGCCGTGCGGATAGACAAACTGGGCTGATTGTGCGCTTCACAAGGCCCCGAGGCAAAAACGGGGCCTTGTGCATATCAACGCATTTCTTTGAACGGCGGCTTGTTTCAAAAAAGAGCCGCCGATATTGCAGTCATCACAACTTTTACGGAACCCCGCGCCCCGGCATGAACATGTCGGGGCGTTTTTTTTGGGGATCCGCCTCATCGCGTCTCCAGTCTCCCCCGTTTCGTCTTTTTCCTGTCACTCAGAAGGGGAATGCCTTCCGAATTCCGTCAAATCGGAACACAGGGCCCGGGTCGCTTTTTTACTGATTGACAATATTTCCGTGATGGCCAATATTTATTGCATAGAATGGGGGTTGTTGCGGAAGGATTGCCATGGAATATGAAGTGATCATCATCGGAGCCGGACCAGGCGGCATCTTTGCAGCGCTCACGCTTGCAGACCTCGGCATTTCTCCGGTCCTCCTGATCGAGCAGGGCAGGGACCTCGGCAAACGCACTCGGGGAAATGCCTCGGACATGCTCTGCGGCTGGGGAGGAGCGGGGGCTTACAGCGACGGAAAATTAACCCTCTCAACCGAAGTCGGCGGATTTCTGAGCGATTATGTTGGCCGGGATGCCCTGCTGGAACTTCTTTCCCATACGGATAAACTCTATGTGGCCCACGGAGCCCCGGATCAACTTTACGGGGAGACATCCGCCGCATTCGAAGAACTTGCCGACCGGGCGCGGATTGCCGATCTTGAACTGGTTCCCATGCGAGTGCGGCATATTGGGACGGAAAACTGCTCCATCGTTCTGAAAAATCTGCAGCAGTCCCTTGTCGGGCGTGTGGAGATTCGCACAGACGCCCCCGTCGAAAAAATCCTGACGGAAAACGGAAGGATCGTGGGCATCGAAACCGCGGGAGGCCAAAAGATCCGCAGCCGGTTCGTTCTTGCCGCTCCGGGCCGTACGGGATCGCGATGGATGAAGGGGCAGGCGGAGCTCCTGGGGCTGAAGAGCATGGCAAGTCCGGTGGATCTCGGGGTCCGGGTCGAACTGCCGGCCATTGTCCTGAAGGAGATCACAGATGCCATCTATGAGTCGAAGCTTATCCATTACTCAAAGACCTTCGATGACAAAATCCGCACGTTCTGTATGAACCCCTATGGAGAAGTTGTGTGTGAAGAATTCGATTCCGTCGCCACGGTCAACGGCCACAGCCATACGAAGGCAAAAAGCGGGAATACGAATTTCGCCATTCTCGTCAGCAGCATGTTCACAGAGCCTTTCAACGATCCCATCGGTTACGGCCGCTACATAGCCAGGCTGGCCAATCTCCTGGGCAACGGCGTGATTGTCCAGAGGCTCGGTGATCTCCTTTCCGGCCGGCGCAGCACGCCGGGACGGATTGCGCGCTGCCTCACCCGCCCGACCCTTTCCAATGCCACGCCGGGGGATCTGAGCTTTGTTCTTCCCTACCGGCTCCTGGTCAACATCCTGGAAATGCTTCAGGCACTCGACAAGCTCGCGCCGGGGGTCTACTCACGCCATACCCTTCTGTACGGCGTCGAAGTAAAATTCTATTCCAACCGAATTGACGTTTCACCGGAAATGGAAACCGGGATTCCGAATCTGTTTGTCGTCGGTGACGGAGCCGGCATCTCCCGGGGACTGATTCAGGCTTCCGCCAGCGGGATCCTTGCCGCGCGCGCCATCGGCAGAAGGATTCGGGATATTTCCTCATAACTGGGGCTTCAACGCCGATATCGAGTTTCATGGAGGAACGAGATGGAACCTATTTCGAAGGACATGAAAGAAGCGTTGCTGTATGAAAAGATTGGCGACGGCAGGGTGCAATGCGGCCTCTGCAGCCATCGCTGCCAAATTGCTCCCGAAAAAAGAGGGATCTGCGCCGTCAGGGAAAACCGCGACGGCACGCTCTACAGCCTCGTCTACGGAAGGATCATCGCCAGGAACATCGATCCCATAGAGAAAAAACCCCTTTTTCATTTTCAGCCGGGGTCCCGATCCTACTCCATCGCGACGGTCGGCTGCAATTTCCGCTGCCTGCACTGTCAGAACAGTGAAATTTCACAATATCCCAAGGAATATCCGGGCATCCCCGGGGAAGCCGCCTCCCCCGAAACGATCGTGAGCGAAGCGGGAAGAACGGGCTGCGCCAGCATCTCCTACACCTATACCGAGCCCACGGTCTTTTTTGAGTTTGCCTACGATTGCGCGAGGCTGGCAAGGGAAAAGGGAATGAAAAACATCTTTGTGAGCAATGGGTACATGACACCGGAAGCGACCCGGCTGATCGCCCCCTTTCTCGACGGCATCAACATCGACCTGAAGGGAGATGATGCCTTCTATAAAAAGGTCTGTGGCGCCAGGCAGCAGCCCGTTCTGGATACGATCAAGCTCATGAGGGAACTGGGCGTCTGGGTGGAAATAACAACGCTTCTCATCCCGACGTATAACGACTCCGAGGATTTCTTGACGAAGACCGCCGAGTTCATCCGATCCGTCGATGATGCCATCCCGTGGCATGTGACCCAGTTCTACCCGACATACAAGCTTCTGGATCAGCCCCGCACCCCGGTTAAAATCTTGAGAAGGGCTCGGGAAATCGGGTTGGAGGCCGGGTTGAAATATGTTTATGAAGGGAATATCCCCGGTGAAGGGGGCGAAAACACCTATTGTCCTTCCTGCGGGGAGCTGCTGATCGAAAGGGTCGGCTTTTCTCTAGGTCCCATCAGGATGAAAAACGCCCGCTGCACAAACTGCACGGCGGCGATCGACGGCGTTGGGATGCCATAATGGCTCGGCCATGGAAAAAACGTTAAGGTTCTCAAAGAGATGCGAGGAGGGAGACGATGATTATTCCATTACAGATTACAGGGCACGGCGTTGATCTCAGTGAAGAGGTGAGGAACGAAATCACAGATCGGGCGAACAGGCTTGACAAGTTCTATGACAGGATCATGCGCTGCAGGGTCGTCGTTGATGAGCCGAAAAAGCATCCCCATTCGGGGAGGCTGTACAGCGTTCACATCATCATGACCGTTCCCGGCGGGGAAATCGTGACCAGGCGGGAGCAGAATGATGACCTTCTTGTGGCCATGCGGGATTCATTTGCCGCGGCGCAGCGGAAACTCGAGGATTTTGCCCGCGAACAGCGTGGCGACATCAAGATCCATGAAAAGCAGCAGAGGGGTAGGATCGGTGTCCTTTTTCCTGATCAGGGCTATGGATTCCTCGTCTCTCCGGATGGATATGATGTCTATTTTCACAAAAACAGCCTGGTGAACAGGGATTTTGAAAAGCTGTCCGTTGGGATGGAGGTCACCTTTGCCGAGGAGATGGGAGACAAGGGACCTCAGGCAAGCTCCGTGATCGTGATGTAGGTGAACGTTATGCAGGAATGGAACGTCGTCGTCACCGTCCATGAAGGCGGCTGATAGGAAGCCTTCGATAAGCTCGGCCGGTTCGGAACTTTCGCAAAAACGCCCTTTCTCAACGTGCTTCTCCTCAAAGCGGACGATATACAGATGCTCATGAAGCACCTCAAAGACGGCATGAAGGATGATCCCGGATCCTGGGAGTTTCTTTCAAGGCTGATTCCGGTGACCTCGACCTTCACCTTTGAGTCGCCTGAAGATTTTGAGGAGCAGTCCGGAAAAGCGGTCCTCAAGTGGCCCCCGGAACTTTCCGGACGGATTGATTCCGCTGGGAAATCTGAGGGGCACCTCAACAGACAGAATACTTCCCGGCGCTCAATTCCTCGCAGAACCGGCTCATTTCCGAAAATTCCTTTTCAAAAATGTCTTTGGTCCTTTTGGCGACTCCCCCGATTGTCCGCCCTCGTTCAAGGAGAATCTGGGCAGTTGCCATCTGCGGACGGTCTACGGGTGCTCCGATCCGGCTTAACAGCAGAACGTAGACTTCTTTAATCCCCTCAATGTTCTCGTATATTTCCCTTGCGATCTTGTGGGACAGAACGTTATAAATCTTTCCCACATGGCTGACGGGATTTTTCCCCGCGGCAGCCTCGGTGCCCAGAGGCCTGCTCACGGAGATAAGCCCGTTCACCCTGTTGCCCCGGCCGACCTGTCCCGAATCTGCATCTTCAGCGGAGGTCCCGAGAAGGCTCAGATAAATTCCCCCGAGCCCTCGGCCCCTCACATCCAGATTGTTGAAATGGACATCGATTCTTTTAAATCCGCCCGTTTCACCGAGCATTTCCTTGATGCTCCGATGAATAATCTCCTTCCTCTCAAAATACTCCTCCTCAGACCGGATGTAAGAGGCAAGCAGCGGCATTGCTACGGTCAAGTCCAGGGAGTCCCTGTTTCTCAAGCCCATAACCTTGATGTCTTCGCCTGTTTCAGGGTACATGTTCTTGAACTCAGACGAATTCAGCCGACCCTCTAGGTTGAGGACGACCTTCTCCGAAGGGCTTAACGGATAGTATCCGACCGCTGCGGAGGTGTCGTTGGCCGCCATGACCCTGCCGGGGCGGGAAAAGATATCCGTGAGCTCCTCGGAACCGGGTAGCAGGACAACACGGTATTCCACGTGGGCGTCAGGGTCTATGAACCTCATATGGTTCCGGATCCACTGCTTGGCGCTGTCGATGGCAATATCGACAACGGGGATTTCCCGGCCGCCGGCGCTGAGCGTCGCCCGGTCCCCGATGGTAAGCTCCATCGGCTTGATCACTCTTCCGCCGCCGAAGCTTTTTTCAACCCTGCCCGCAGACAACAGCCCCTTGTCTATGTTGTGATGGAGCACCGTTCCGAAGGCTTTGATATACTCCCGGGACAGAGCGACTGAAATCGACTCCATGATGGAATCGCACATATAGTCGGGATGGCCCTTGCCCTTGCGCTCCACGATTTCAACCATATGCTCCGTTGTAGATTTCCCCTTGAACGGCTCTACCAGTATCATGGCGGCACCCTCCTTTTTCTGATGTCAAATTCTAAATAAATCAATCAGGATCTTCAATTTAAAAATGGTATCGTTGAATCGTCGGGCATGCCCGACGCCGCAATTTCCGTTCAGACCTTCGGCAATTACCGCGGCTTCAATCCCCATTGCCAAGCGACGGTCGGTTGCTTCTTGGGACAAAGGGCATGTTCCGCGTCGCCCCACCCCTTGACCTGAAAAAGCTGGAAGCCATCTTCCGGAACAAGACGCTCAGTATGCTTCTTTCCAGGGCCAAGATTACTGACGAGATGGTCCGGATGCTTTCCGGACGGAAGCCTCTCGGGTTTAGTGTTCTGCGGAAACCACATCTCTCCGAATGACGATGCGGTCGTGGGCAACCTGGCCCGGTGCATCATCCGGGCACTCTTCTCCCCGAAGCGAGCAGATAATGAAATACTGCAGCGATTACCGCAACGTCTTGCGGGGGAAAAGAATAGAGGCGGGCGCCGGCGACACCAGCCAAGACCATTTCCATTTATTGCGACTTCCGCATTGACACCACGACATCGTCCTTCCTATAATTCTCTCACAGAAAAACAAGTTCGTATCAATCAATAAGGGATATTTGAAAAGACCGATGTCAGCAGTCACCCGGTAATAGGTCATTCAAATTGGTGGTCTATGCGATCTGGTCCGGAGCAGGGATTGAAGTGTAATCCTGCTCAAATTCATTATCCTCTTTCTATCCAAGTCCATGCTGCTGGAAGCATGGGAAATGGATCTCATGGCCCGAGATCCCTATTTTAACCTACCAGAAAGAATCGCCGGTTCCTGTCGGCTCGATTATGATAATCCCAAATTGGCTTTATTGCGTCAATGGGCAGCTATGAAGATTCAAACGTTGCAGCTGAAAAACCGCAGATTTGTTCGTTCAACGATTGTGTATTGAGCAAAGGGAAAAGGATCGCCTGCCGGCCCGAGGGGAAAGGAGCTGCTTGTGGCTAAACTGGCAATGGAACTCAGGTATGCGGTACGCTTACTTGTGATCTTAAAGTATTTCGGTCAACTATGCCTCGTCCTTGCCGCACTGACACTGGTACCATTCTTGGTTTCGGTAATCCTGGGCGACGTTCCCGTCAGCCGGCGTTACGGAATGGTCATCGCTGGGATCACAATTCTTGGATTCTCCCTGTCCAGGTTGCGGACTCCTTCCAGAATACAGGACAATGAAGGCATCGTGCTGGCTACCCTCATACTTGTATTCACTCCGCTGGTGATGTCCTATCCTTTAATGGGTTCCGGACTGGGTTTCATTGACGCCCTCTTTGAAGCCATCTCAGGTGTGACAACCACAGGGCTGAGCATGTCGTCCGCGCTTACGCATAAGCCACCGACATTTCTTTTCGCACGCGCATGGATGCAGTGGTATGGAGGGATGGGCATCGTCGTGCTATCCCTTGCACTGGTCATGCAACCGGGTTTACAGGCGAAATGGCTGGCGGTCAAGGACTCCAAAATTGGTGATCTGGTTGGCGGCACAAGGGCGCACGCAAGGCGTGTCCTGAAAGTCTATGTTCTTTTAACTGTGCTCGGCATCATGGGTTCCCTACTGGTGGGAATCGATTTTTTCGACGCAATGATGTACACTTTTTCTGCTGTCTCGACGGGCGGGTTTTCCCCATATGATGACAGCCTCGCAATGTTAGATTGGCCGGCACAGGTATGGATCATGATGACCTGCCTTGCTGGTGCGGTTCCTCTGATGTTTTATCACCGGATCTTATGGGAAAAGCGGTTCGCTGCCGCAGACTTGCTGCAGCTTTTAGCCATCATTGCCGCCGCTTTAATCATTTCGCTGGCAATGGCCGCGTTATGGCTGAGTGCCGGTATGGCCTGGCGACAAGTAATCCATCACGCGCCCCTGATCGCCTTTTCTGCCCAGTCGACCACGGGTTTTTCTTCAATACCCTGTGAACAACTCGATGAAGGCTCCAAACTGGTCCTGATCCTCTCGATGATTGTCGGAGGTGGCACGGGATCAACGGCAGGCGGGTTCAAGCTGTTGCGTTTCCTAATCGCGGTAGGCGTACTTCGCGTAGTCATCCTGAAAACCTGCCTGCCGAAACACGCTGTTATCGAGCATCAAATGGCGGGGCACCGACTTCAGGAGGAAGAAATCCATTCGGCCCTGCTGCTAATCTTACTCTTTGTCGCCGTCATTGCGTTGTCCTGGCTGCCGTTTTTGATCATGGGATTCAGTCCGCTCGACTCCTTGTTTGAGGTGGTATCGGCAACAGGAACGGTTGGTCTTTCCGTGGGCTTGACAACTTCGGAGCTTCCTACTCTGCTAAAAGGAATTCTCTGTGCTGATATGCTGATGGGAAGACTCGAAATCCTTGCATGGCTGGTGATGCTTTATCCAGGAACTTGGTTTGGAAGGAGGATGAAGGAGACATGAGGATCGTTTTTATCGGAGCCGGAAAAGTAACCATAGGTACGGCCAGGGAACTGATTAAAAAGGGACATGAAGTCGTCATCATCGATATCGATAAAGCCCGAATCAGGGACTTGTCCGAAGAGATGGATTGCAGTTTTTTACACGGCGACGGCAGCCAGCCGAACGTGCTGCACGAAGTCAATCCGGAGCAGACTGACTTCCTGTTCTGCCTTACCGACAGTGACCAGGTTAATGTGATTGCCAGTCTCGTCGGCCGGTCCCTCGGTTTCAAACGCGTCGTGACGAGTATCGGCGATCAGCAATTTGAAGGAATCTGTCACGAACTGGGGCTGAATGACACGATCATTCCATCCATCACCATCAGCCGGTACCTGGAGAATTTAGTGGAGGGCGGTGAAAACGTTGAACTTTCTACGATCATCAAGGACGAGGCCAGATTCTTCACCTTCATGGTCAAAGAGGATGATCTTTTTACCGCCGCGGATCTGAAATTGCCTTCTGAAGCCAAAGTGATCTGTTATTATCGTAGCGGAAAATTTTCACATGCCGATGACGATACGATGTTCCGGACAGGCGATGAGATTGTCATCCTGACGCACAGCAAGAATTTGCCCCAATTACAAGAGCATTGGCGCCAGAAGTCCCTGGGGGAAAATGCCGCGGAATAGGGGTTGATAAGGCAAATGCCGCCTTGAAACAGAGTCTGAAGGCCATTGATCCCCTCTTTGAGGACGTTGATACTGAAGGAGCTTGTCTTCTATCCTGCCATTCATGGGGGGCTGAAGCAGAGGCTTAGGAGCAATATTCCGTAATACAAGTTGGCCACCAACAGATCATAAAAGCCCCCAGTCAATTCCACCTCAGATTTGAAAACCACAGCGGGTCTGACGCTTTACCTCCTTTGCAGGGTGCCGCCACAAGCCGTGTTATCACGGAGGATTCAAAGTTCTAAAAGCGTACCATACAGCCCCTTGACCAATTCGGTCATCCTCTCAAAATTGAGCGTGTCGATCGCATCCGTCTCCTGGTGGTAATTGCTGTTCCGGGTAATGGATACCGATGGATGCTCATCTTACTGAAAAAACCTTTCATCTCAAGCGAAACCATCACCCCTGGTGAAACCTTCTGGTCCTTCAGGTGCTTCGCATAGACCATGCGTCCCATATTCTTCGAGCCGAAGCATTGTCATCCGCACCCGGCGCCACGGGAACAGAATCGTAATGGGCGCCGACCCCCACAAGCTCTTTGGATTCTCCCTTTTTCTCGGCGATCAGATTGGGAAAGGTTCTGCCATAACTTGAATAGCTCTGGAGCTCCGCTGCGTATCCAGAAACGGTGAAGGCCGATTCAATATGCTTGAGCGTCCTGTCCAGGGAGTTCCCTTTCCAGAGATGTCGGTCTCCGATCTTTACCGATAGAACCTCCACATGATTATAGCGGTTCTTCTTCACCTTCCCTTTATGGAACGGATCTGGCCTTTCGGGTCTATCCATTTCTTAGTCACCGAATACTCTGCTGCAGATGAAGTCCGTTGAAAGAAACCGGAAGCTTCCCTCCGGATTTCCTTCTGACCCGATGAAGGACATTGAAGGCGGATCGGTCAGAGACAATTCATTGCATTGCCGGCGGGTTTCTGATATCCCACAAAAGTGTCGTCGGTAACGTCTTTCAATCCACCTCTCAGGACAGAATCCCATGATCACCAAGGAACCCCGTCTTCGCGTCGGCCTTATGGAAGGACAGCCGGAAATTTCCGGCTGTCTTCATGGGCATTTCCGCAGTCCCCAATATCCCGGGCAGCATTTTTCAGGGAATTTCACCATCCACAGCCTCGGGGGCGAGATTCTTTTCAATGCCGCCAAGGGTGGAGGGATGATCGCCCGTTCTTCTCTGAGCCTTCTCTGTGAAGATCAGGCCACCTTTTCGCTCCAGAACATCACCATCGGCGTTGCTTTTCACTGGCAAAGGCAGGAAGAGCAGACCTTTGCCGGAAATCTCCGCATTCTGGCCTCAGGTGACAATACCCTCACGGCCATCAATGACATCGCCCTGGAAGATTATCTTTCCAGCGTCATCTCCTCTGAAATGAGCGCCGCGGCACCCATGGCCCTGCTGGAAACCCACGCGATCATCTCCCGAAGCTGGCTGGCCGTCATGCTGAAACGGGGGCAGACCCCGTCCGGGGCGTCCGCCCCGGCTTCAGCCGAGGGCGAACACATCGTCTGGTACGGACGCGAGGAGCACCGGCTCTTCGATGTCTGCGCCGATGATCATTGCCAGCGGTATCAGGGGCTGACCCGCAGCATCCCGGACCGTACGGAGGCCGCCGTGAACGCCACGCGGGGGGTGTTTCTGGTTTACGGCGATGCCGTCTGCGACGCCCGCTATTCCAAATGCTGCGGTGGGCGGACGGAAACCTTCGAGAATACCTGGGAAGAGATTCCGCATCCTTACCTGTCCAGCGTTGCCGACAGCGCCGTGAACCATGGCCCGGTTCTCGACGAAGAGGCGGCGCAGCGCTGGCTCTTCTCTTCTCCCGAAGCCTACTGCAATACCCGGGATGAAAAGCTCCTCGCAGAGATCCTGCCCTCGTTCGATCAGGAAACGAAGGACTTCTTCCGCTGGGAGGTCGCCTACGACCAGGAGGAGCTTGGAGAGATCCTCAGGGAAAAATCAGGGATCGACTTCGGCCGGGTTATGGACCTCATTCCCCTGAAACGGGGGCCGTCGGGACGGATCACCCGCCTGAAAATCACAGGCACGAAGACCTCCATCGTGGTGGGCAAGGAGTTGGAAATCCGCAGGTGGCTCTCCCGAAGCCATCTCTACAGCAGCGCCTTCGTGGTGGAGGCCCAGCGGGATCCGTCGGGTACGGACTGCCGCTTTGTTCTCCACGGCGGCGGCTGGGGGCACGGCGTCGGCCTCTGCCAAATCGGAGCTGCGGTCATGGCATCACGGGGCAGCTCAGCGGAAACCATCCTGAAGCACTATTTCCGGGGCGCTTCCCTGAAGAAGCTGTACTGAGGACGGGGAGGAATCGCCGTTCATGAGGATCTCCAACCGTGCCCGACCCGCCCGCCGCAACCCCTGGGCCTGGGTACCGACCCTCTACATGGCGGAAGGCATCCCCTACATCCTCGCTACAACGGTTTCGGTGATCCTCTACAAAAACCTCAACATTTCCAATACGGACATCGCCCTCTACACGAGCTGGCTCTACCTTCCCTGGGTACTCAAGCCCCTGTGGAGCCCCCTGGTGGATATGATCCGGACCAAGAGGTTCTGGATCGTACTCATGCAACTTCTCGTAGGGGCGTCGCTGGCCTGCATCGCCCTGACTCTTCCGGCGTCCGCCTTTTTCCGCTATTCCCTGGCCTTCTTCTGGATCATGGCCTTCAGTTCGGCCACCCACGATATCGCCGCGGACGGCTTCTACATGCTCGGGCTGGAGCAGTACCAGCAGGCGGCCTTTGTGGGTGTGCGCACCATTTTCTACCGCATCGCCGTTATCGCCGCCAAGGGCATCCTCGTCGTCTTTGCCGGCCATCTGCAATCCGGCGGCTTGAGCGTCACAACAGCCTGGTCGGCCACCTTTTTTCTGGGCGCAGCCATCTTCCTGGCTTTCGGGCTCTATTCCGCCTTCGTCCTGCCCTATCCGGCAACGGACCAGCCCGCGCCCAGAGCCTCGACTTCTTCGCACGTGGCGCAGGAGATCCTGAATATTTTCGCCCTCTTTTTCCGCAGAAAGGAAATCTTGGTCATCGTTGCCTTTTTCCTTTTTTACCGATTTGCCGAGGCGCAACTGGTTAAAATGGTGGCCCCCTTCCTCCTGGACCCCCGAACAAAAGGCGGCCTGGGACTGACGACGGGCGAAGTGGGAATCGTCTACGGAACCATCGGTGCGGTAGCCCTGATGCTGGGCGGTCTCCTGGGGGGATATGTCATCTCCCGCCAGGGGCTGAAGTTCTGGCTGTGGCCCATGGCCCTCATCATGCATCTGCCCGTTCTGGTTTTCGTCTATCTCTCCCAGTCGCAGCCGGAAAATCTGCTGATCATCAATGCCTGCGTCGCCGTGGAACAGTTCGGCTACGGGTTCGGCTTCACAGCCTATTCGCTCTTCATGATCATGGCCGCCGAAGGCCCTTACAAGACGGTACACTACGCCCTCGGCACGGGGATCATGGCCCTGGGAATGATGATTCCGGGGATGGCGAGCGGCTGGCTTCAGGAGCAGCTCGGCTATTACCACTTTTTCCTGTGGATCACCCTCTCGACGATCCCCGGCTTTATCGTCACGGCGATGGTGAAAATAGATCCGGCCTACGGGCGAAGGACCTGATTCCGTGGTATGCGAATAACCGCAGGCAAACGGAAAAAACCCTTGAGAAGAGACGCCATGAACGCATCAAATGAACCTTTCGTGAAAACGGCCTTTGTCCTTGGTGCAGGCCTGGGATTCCGCCTGCGCCCCCTGACGGAAAACTGCCCCAAGCCCCTGCTGCCCGTCCGGGGCCGCCCCCTGATCACCTATGCCCTGGATCACCTCCGCTCCGTCGGTATCCGCCGCTTCATCATCAATACCCACCACTGCGCCTGCCGCTATGCCGAGGCTTTTCCCGACGGTCAGTGGCGGGGGTTTCCTCTTTTCTTCCGCTATGAGCCCGTTCTCCTGGACACCGGCGGTGGGCTGAAGAACATCGAAGATCTCCTGTCGAGCGACAAGCGGGTCCTGGTCTACAATGGCGACATCCTGACGGATCTTCCCCTGGAGCGACTGATTGCAGCCCACCGGACCCAGGGGAAGGAGATTACCCTGGGTCTGCGCAGCTCAGGGGAACCCGCCAATGTCTGCCTCAACAAGGAAGGTGAGATCTGCGATATGCGCTTTCTGCTGGGCAATCCCGGCATCCGGCGCTGCCTCTTTTCGGGGATTTATCTGGTTGAAACGGCCTTCCTCCGGAGGATGACGCCCGGCGAAAAGGTCTCTCTCGTTCCGGTTCTGGTCGACATGCTGCGCCGGCAGCCGGGTTCGGTGGGAAGCGTAATCCTTGACGAGGGCATCTGGCATGATATAGGCTCCCTTAAGGCCTACGAAGCGGTCAACGGTTCCGAAAGCAAGGGATAACATGCTCCAGAAAAGGATCCCGTGCAAACGCGTCGGGAAAACGACGGGAATGCCCCAGCCAGGCCAGGCAGGAAAAAGGCTTTTCATGCAAGGAGACCCATGAGTATCTCTGACACGAACAATCCCCCCGACCTTAACTCAAGGCTTTCGACCTTCGTCCGCCGGGCCTTGGCTCTTCCGACGGAAACACCCCTGACCCTCACTCCGCTCACCAAGGGCGGCTCAGCCCGAACCTTTTACCGCGTTTCCGGCAGGGAAAAGATCCGTGCCAGGGGCATGCTGGAGAAGGCTTCGTTCATCGCCATGCATTACCAGCCGGAGCCCAGAGAGAACACCCTGTATGCCGGCATTGCCGATTTCCTGAGGGAGTTGGGAGTAGCCGCACCGGCCGTGCTGGCCCACGATCCGGAAGCATGCTTTCTGCTGACGGAAGATCTCGGAGATGAAGACCTGTGGAGCCATCGCAATGAAAACTGGCAGCGCCGGCGCACTCTGTACAAAGGCGTTCTTGAGCATGCCCATCGCCTTCACCGGTATGTTCAGGACGACGCGGAAATCCCCCTCCCCCCGCTGATGGAGGGTTATGACGCAGCGCTGTACAAGTGGGAACGGGACTATTTCCGCCGGGAGTTTGTGGAGGGTGTCTGCAGAGTGTCCCTCCTTCCCGTCGACGGAAAAGCCCTTGAGGAGGAGGGAACGGCTCTCGCCGAGCGGCTTCTGGAATCGGAGACGGGCCTTATTCACCGCGATCTGCAGTCGCAGAATATCATGATCCGTGACGGGGCGCCCGTTCTGATCGATTTTCAGGGAATGCGGTCCGGGTCCCCTTTCTACGATCTGGGCTCCCTTCTCTACGACCCTTATGTCTCCCTGCGTGCAGAGGAACGCCTGGAGCTCCTCGACTTCTACTATCGGCTTTCCCCCCGGAAATTGGATTGGCCAACGTTCATAACACGCTTTCATGAAGGGTCGGCTCAGCGCCTCATGCAGGCCCTGGGGGCCTACGGTTTTCTGGGCCATCGGAACGGCCGGGCGGATTTCCGCGCTCACATTCCCACCGGCCTCCGCCATCTGGCTATTGTCACCTCCTGCGTTTCGTCCCTGCCTTGCCTGCGGTACCTGGCCGGCCGCTGTCTCGATGCCCTGAGCCTGGATCGGTGACGAGGCTTCGCATCCCTTTGTCCTGTCCAGCGGCGAAAGCCGGCAAATAAATCCGGTTTGCCCGCTTGCCTTTCCAGGCGCGTATGTCTATATTTTTCCAGAAGAGGCTTTCAGAGGATCACAATGATAAGGAAGGAGGCGCCATGAAGCCGAAAGAGGGCCGTCTCAAAGAGGAAGTGAGCCGCTTCTGTAGGAAACGGGGTGCAGATCTTGTGGGATTTGCTCCGGCCGAGCGCTGGGAGGAATACGCCGAGGTTCCCCCCGGGTTCCGTCCGCAGGCGCTCTGGCCTTTTACCCGCACGGTCATCGTCGTGGGGATGCCGATGCTGCTGCCGATCGTTGAAACAACGCCTTCGGTGCTTCACAAGGAGCTCTATTCGGTCGTGAACGGCAAGCTCGATACCCTGGCCTACGAGCTGGCCTGCTTCCTCAACGACAGGGGATACGCCTCGTCATTTTTCGGCCGTGATGTCTACGCCAACTTGAAGGCCCTTCGGGATTCCCCTTTTGCCGCCTTCAGCCACGTCATGGCGGCGAAATATGCGGGGCTGGGCACAATCGGCGTCAGCCATTGCCTGCTGACCAGGCCCTATGGCCCGCGGGTGCGTTTCGTCTCGGTCTTGACCGCGGCCGATCTACCCGCAGATCCGGTGCAAAAGGAAGAGCTCTGCATCCGGTGCGGGGCCTGCGCCACATGCTGCCCAAAGCAGGCCCTTGCCATGCGCCAGGATCAGGTCATCGGGGACTACGATAAAATCGCCTGCCTGGAAATGCACGAGGAGCTGGTCCGGCGGCGGTGTTATCCCTGCGGGATCTGCACCAAGGTATGCCCCGTCGGCGAGGATCGGCGCCTTTATTCAGAAAAGGGCATTCAGCGCAAATACCTGAGGGAAGCCCAGGCGTTGGCAGCCGATCCCCACGATCCCTCCTACGCCTCCTGGACCCACATCCGCAGGTGGGGCGGCCTTCCGGAACCCCCGCCGGGAGCGGAGGAAAAGAAGGGAAATCCCCCCAGCAGGGTTCACCCGGAAAAGGATTAAAAGGAGTACAAGCGATGGATCTGAACGAATTTGTGAAATCCCTGACAGCGCTGTTGAAGGAGAAGCCCCCGCAGGCTGAAGTCATCCGCCAGAGCCGCACCCTGCTGTCCGGCCTGGCGGTCTCCGCCGACTGGTTTCAGGAGAGTTTGTCCCGCCTTCTCCTGGATCAAACGTGGCGGACAGGCCAGCGACACACCATCTGGCCCAACGAGATCAGCCTCGCCTGGGACACCGATCCGGAATTTTCCGTGCTGGCCTACATCTGGGAGCCGGACATGGTGGATGTTGTTCATGATCACGGATCCTGGGGGGTTCTGGCCTGCCTGGTCGGAACCATCGACGAAATCAAATATTCGCGTCTTGACGACGGAAGCCGGGAAGGATTCGCCGAACTTTCCCCCCATTCCCCCCTCACAATGAATCCCGGAGAGACGACCTTCATCCTCCCGCTGGATCAGGGCATTCACCGCCTGGGAAACGCGGCTCACGGGCACAGTGTTTCAGTCCACGTATACGGCCAGCCGGTGCGCAGGGGATACATCCGCACGTTTTATCCCGACGAAAAACGTGTGTCCGTGGCCTATCCGCCGCCGGCGTACAAGGCGGCGCTGGCCATCCGCCTGCTGGCGGAAATCGGCAGGCCGTGGTCGCAGGATCTGCTCTCTGCCGCTCTCCGGGAAAGCGTGCCCGATTTTCTGAAAACGGAATGTGAACAGGCCCTCTCCCGAAGAGAGGAGAAAAAAGAGCCGGGTCAAGAATAACTCAACGCTCAGGAGGGCAAATGAAAGCGCTCATCTTAAACGGAAGTGCCAGAGGCGGGAAAGGCGTGACGGGGAAGATGGTGGATGCCCTCATCCGGGGGCTTGCAAAGGGAAAGGCAGGGTCAACGACCTTCGAAATCCGCAGGATGACCATTTCGCCCTGCACCGGATGCCTGTCGTGCATGCACAAGAACCCGGGCATATGTGCTGTTCGGGATGACATGGAGCTGATCTACGAGGCTCTCAAGGCTTCGGATCTGCTGGTCATGGCGACGCCCCTGTACGTGGACACGATGTCCGCCCAGTTGAAGACGGTGATGGACCGCTGTCTCGCCTGTCTTCAGCCGTTTTTGATCAGGGACGACGCCGGTCGGGTCCGCCATCCCTACACTTGGCGCATGCCGGCAAAATTTCTGCTGCTGTCCACTTCCGCCTTCCCGGAACCGGAAGTCTTCGCAGCCCTTCTTGCCACCTTCCATGCACAGGCGGCCAATTTCGGTTCAAAGGCGGCGGGAGCAATCTGCATCCCTGGATCAATCGCCCTGCAGATGGAATCGGAATTGCTGGACCACCACCTGTCCCTCCTTGAAGAGGCGGGCAAAATCCTGGGTCAGACGGGAAGCATCCCCGGAACCCTCCTACAGGAGCTCAACACCCCTCCGGTCGATGTGGACCGCTATCTCCAGGTGGCGGCCAGATATGAGGGCTGGTGCCGGGAGCAGCTGAACAAAGCGAGGATGAGTCGAGAAGACACATCAACCCGTTGAGCCTTCTCGCAGGGGTGACTCTGGTTTCCGCCACGGCAGAGAATCACCGGAACGGATGCGGCAGCTCCGGGAGAACCGATCGCCCGGAACGGCGGATTCGCCCTTTCTTCCCGTCCAAGGTCTACTAGCAGGCCGCTTGAGCGGGGGGAACGATCCGTCCCGTTTCGCTCAGCGGCGCCAGAAGCTTTGTTCGGATGATGTCCTTTATCCGGCTCTTGACCTTGACCCTGCTTTTGGGATTGAAGGAAAACGTCATGTTCTTGAGTGCAGTGGCCATCGTGGACTGCCCCCTGACTTCCACCTCCACCTCCGGCTTTCGAAAAATGGAAAACATGACCATGGGTATCGATTCAAGCAACAGCCGAGAATCGAGGAGCAGTTCAAAGTTTTCATTGCCCCTGATGTCCACCAGCCCCTGCACACGGGAAGCCCCCAGGGGCTGACCGTCGATGTAGGTGCTGAAGGTGATGTTTTCCAGCGAGCAGCCGAAGGGGTTGGGATTGTGAAACAGGGTCCGGACCCGGATAGTGAGATCGTCCTCATTGATATCCAGGAGTTCGACATTCGAGATCTTGATAAATTCCGGCTTCTGGATCACCCGTCCGGAAGAGCAGGCGATTACCCCCCAGAAAACGAACCCGGAAATAAGGAACAGCCCTAGTCGCTTCACGTTATCCTGATTCCATCCCCGCGTTGACTTCCCTAACGAGCCCGCCACCGGGCGGTAAGGTGGCGGGCGTTCCCTCCCCGATCATCCGGGCTGGAAAGAAAAAACATGTATTGTCCGAACAGAATCACGCGGTGCGGCCCTTTTCATTTCATCGACGGGACAGGAACCGCAGCGTTGTGATGGCGCATCGGGTGGTGGGTGACTTAGGGGTTATAGGTGGATCACGGCGTCCACAACCACACAGCCCGAAACGGTTGCCAGGACGGGATTGAGATCCATCTCCGCAATGGAAGGCAGGTCCGTCACCAGTTGGGATACCCGCTGAATGATTTCGATGACGGCCTCACGATTGACGGCCTTCTCCCCCCTCACCTCGCCGAGCAGGGACGCCGCCTTGAGAGAGGCGAGCATGACCTCCGCCTCGGCCGCCGTCACCGGGGCCAGCTTGAAATTGATGTCCTTGAAAATGTCCACATAAACGCCACCCAGTCCGGCCATGACCAGATGGCCCGCATCGTCGTCCGCCTTGGCGCCGACAATGATTTCCCTGCCGCCGGGCAGATACTTCTGGACGAGGAATTTGAGCTCCTGGCCGGATAGATTTGCCGCCATCCTCCTTGCCTCTTCCCGGACCGTCTGTTCATCGGCCAGATTGAGGATAACCCCGCCCAGGTCGGTTTTGTGGGTCATCGTCGGGGTGTCCGCCTTCAGAGCCACGGGAAAGCCGATTTGGGCGGCATGCCGGGCGGCTTCATCCGGGCTGGCCGCGGTCCTCCATGGGGCAACAGGGATGCCGTAGGCGGAAAGAACGCCGTAAACCTCATCGGCGCAAAGCAGCTTCCGCCCCGAGGCAGCGACACCGGCAAGGATCGCCTCCGCCTTCCGCCGGTCCACATCGGCAAAGGTCTTCACCGCACTTTCTTCCCGGCGGCGGATCTGCCCGTATTTCGTCAGCACGGCCAACGCTTTTCCGCAGGTGCTCGGAAAATCGTAGCAGACGACCTCGCCCTCGGACAGAATGCGGAGCGTCTCCTGCCACTGCCCCTTGTCGGTCATGAAGTTGCAGATGATGGGCTTCCGTTTCTGCCGGTTGACGTCCGCGATCTCCCGGGCAATTTCATTGGTGTTGACAAAGGGGGGCGTTACGAAGTGGATGAGGATGCTGTCGATTCCGTCGTCCTCCATCATGGCGTCCAGGGTGATCCGGAAATGCTTCCCTGTGCCCGTGGCGAGAACATCTACGGGATTGTTGATCGCGGCCTCGGGAAAGAGGGATTCCTTGAGAATCGCCTGCGTCTTCTCCGACAGGGGCGGGATGGTCAGGCCGTTCTGAACCAGTACATCGGTGGCGATCACCGCAGGGCCGCCGGTATTGCAGATCATGCCCACCCGGCCGCCCCGCGGCACCGGCTGGGAGGCAAAGACGGCGGCGGCCTGGCAGAGCTTCTCCTCGTCGTCAAAAACGATCATGCCCGCCTTTTCAAAAATGAGATCGGCGCTGAGATCCTCCTTGGCAAGACCGCCCGTGTGCGAAGCGGCCGCCTTGGCCCCCTCCATCGTCCGGCCTGCCTTCATGACCAGGATCGGCTTCTTGGCGGCCACTTCCCGCGCCACCCTCAGAAACTCTTTCGGGTCCCGGATTCCTTCCACATAGAGGAGAATGACCCGGGTTTTGTCATCATCGCCATAGTACTCAAGAAGTTCGGGAATGGAAATGTCGCAGGCATTTCCATTGGTTGCATACAGTCTGGTCCCGATCCCCATGTCGAAAATGGCCTGGTGAAGCAGCGAGGCGATCCCGCCGCTCAAGCTGAGAATCGAAACATGCCCCGGCTTCGGAAAGGTGAAGGTGAAATTGCAGTAGGCCTTGATGGCCGGATCCGTATTGATAACCCCCTGACAGTTGGGCCCGAAGATCCGGATACCGTATTTTTTCGCCCGGGCCATGCAGTCCGCCTCGATGGCTGCACCGACGGGGCCGATCTCTGAAAACCCGCCGCCATTCATAATCAGGTATTTAACGTTCTTCCTGCCGCAATCATCGATTGCCTGAGGTACATGGCGAGCGGCAATGGCCACATGAACCACATCGACATCGGTGGGAACATCCAGGATGGAGACGTAGGTCTTCTGACCGTAAAGGGCATCCACCTTAGCATTGATGGGATAGATGGCCCCCGTGTAGCCGTATTTCACAAGGTTTTTTACGACGCGATTTCCGATGTTGAATTCTCTTTCTGAAGCACCCAGTACAGCAACCGATTTTGGATTGAACAATGCATCGAACATCTCTTTTCCTCCCTTTAACCTCCTGCGATTCCCGTTCTTTTTTTTGCTTCTTCTCCAGCGGGCCCCAGTCTCCACGCCCTCAGGAAGCGGCATACCACAGGGGCCCGCCTCCATCAGCCCTTACCTGCAGGCGGTAACCCTCAACCGCGATTTTTCTCCAAAAAAAAACCGCGGGGTTTTCTGCCCGCGGCTTCTTAGTCGGTCTCTTAACCAATCAGCTCGGGGACGAAATATGCCCGCCGCTAAAGCTGAAGCTGAAGGTAAAAAAACAGCTGGAGGGAAAAAAGCTGGATATGGACTCTGTGTAGTTCACGAATGACCTCGATTGGATGAACGGGCTCCCTTTTATCACGTCGCCCTTCCATGTCAAGAAAAACCTCATGGCGATGGAGACAAATTCGAGAGACATCACTGAGATTTTTTTCAAAGGGTGGAAGCGTATTGTAGCAAAACGGGAAAAGATGCGCTGAATTCTTGACAGAAGACACGGTCAATACTATACGAATCAAGCATGTCCTGCCTGTTGCCTTCGGGAGAAGGGGAATGCGGAAGATCAGCGCGCAGCGAACCAGCGAACCCGGATCATGAGAAGAGAACGGGACTTCAAGGAAAGCCCCGGGTTCAGGGATTCTCAAGCTACGGAAGGATCGAGAGATTATTCATGAATTACCTGCCCGACATTTCCTGTTGTCATGATGAAGCCTTAAAAACGGATACCATACTTCCAGCGGTTCTTGACCGCATGAACGACGGGGTCCTGGTCGTCGATGGAAAGGGAATTGTCGTTTCATGCAATGCCTCTGCGAAGAGGATGCTGGAAATCGACGCCCGGATCATCGGCACCCCCCTGCAGTCCATTCCATCGCTTGCTGATCTGCGGGCATTCCTGGATTCAAGGAAGAACAACCCGTCCGAAAGATTTTCCTGCCGCAACAGATTGCTTGCCCCAAGGGCCGTCACCGGACTGGGATCCGGTTTCGAGGAAAACACGCTGATCCTGCTGCAGGACGTCACGGAGCTGGATCATATCAGGGCGGAACTGAAATCCCGGGAAAAGTTGAACGAGGAGTTGGAAGATATTATCGCCTCCTCCTACGATGGAATCCTCATCACCGACGGAGAAGGAAACGTGCTGAAAATCAACGACGCCCTGCTCAGGATTACCGAACTGCCCCCGGAGAATTTTATCGGCCATAAAATGGAGTCCCTCTACGAGGAGGGCCACTTTTTCGGACAATCCATTGAAAGCCTCGCCCGAAAGGGGAAAAGGATCACAACCGGCATCCAGAAAATTCGAACCGGAAAGGAAGTCATGGTCACCTCGACGCCTGTGTTCGACGATGACGGGAATATCCTGAGAATGGTGACCAACGCCAGGGACATGTCCGAGATTCTGTCCTTGCAGGAGCAGCTGGCTTCATCCCGCGAACTGAGCAGCCATCTTCAGACGGAAGTCAACAGGATGCTCGAAGACGAGTTGCGGACCCAGGGAATGATTACCACCTCTCCCGTCATGTACAAAATTCTCGAATTGTCCCGGAGGGTTGCCAACAGCGAGGCTACCGTTTTAATTCAGGGAGAATCGGGGGTCGGCAAGGAAGTTCTTGCCAAGCTGATCCACGTCTGGAGCAAGCGGCAGGGGGCGTTCATCAAGGTCAATTGCGGGGCGATTCCGAAACATCTCCTGGAATCCGAACTCTTCGGATACAATAGGGGCGCTTTCACCGGGGCGAATAAGGAGGGCAAGCCCGGAATTTTTGAGCTGGCAGCCGACGGTACGCTTTTCCTCGATGAAATCGAGGACCTGCCTTTGAATCTCCAGGTGAAATTCCTCCAGGTCATCCAGGATCGATCCTTTCTCCGCCTGGGAGGAACCAAGCTCATCTCCGTGAACCTCCGTTTCATAGCCGCCAGCAATCGGGATTTGAGCAGGCTGGTTGCGGAGCGGACATTCCGGGAGGACTTGTTTTATCGGCTGAACGTCGTGCCGGTTACCATTCCCCCCCTGAGGGAACGGGTCGAGGATATCCCTCTGCTGGTGGATTATTTCCTCAATCAATATAACAGCAAATACGGCGGCGAAAAATTTCTGGCTCCCGCTTTGCTTAAAAAGTTCGAGATGTATGACTGGCCCGGGAATATCCGTGAGCTGAAAAACTATATCGAACGGTTGGTGATCACCTGCTCGGGAAATCTGATCAACATGGACTTTCCGGAAACGAAACAGAATATTTCATCGTTCGCACAGCCCATTGATCTGGCCGAAGCCCGGAAGGATGGGAAAGACGAAGCCTGTTCAACCCTGAAAGAAGTTCTGGAAAGCGTTGAAAAGGACATGCTGTCCAAGGCCCTGAAGACATACAAGAATTCACGAAAAATCGGCCGTATGCTGGGCATATCCCACACGGCGGTCTTAAAGAAAATAAAGAAATATTCCCTGAGCTGACCCCCTTCAAAGAAAGAGGCGGAAGCAAAACGTTCCACTGGAAATGTTTGTTTCCGGTTTTCTTCCCTTTCTGGAAACCTATCGTTCCATCTCTGGCACTAAATCGAAGGGGCTATATTTTTTAATCCTTTATAATCAATGCATTGCGGAGAGATCACCCTTTTCCGCAACAAAATTTTTCCCATTTAACACTCCGGCGGCCTCCTGGAACGCGTGGCAGGCGTCGTGGTTTTCCGAAACACTCTCCCTCGACAAAGTCAACACATTAATTGCTTGATTTATATGGCTATTTGCAGATCCATTTTCAGGGTTCATGACAGTCGAAGGACCTATCATTTCTGAAGTTCAATAAACATCCTCTTTTTTCTCTCTGGCAGGTTTATTGCCTTAGCTTGAGGCTGTTGAAAATGTGATCACAATGTGATCAATCATTCGAAGAAGGAGGAGTTCATGGCAAAGCTATATCCAGAGGAATTTTACAATTCAGCAGATTGGTTTGTAGACAGGCACGTCCGGGAAGGCCGCGGCGACAACATCTGTGCCTACACCGATAGGGGCAACTACACCTATCGCGACATTCAGAAAATGGCCAACAAGATGGCCAACATGTTCCAGAAGCTGGACATTCGGATGGGTGACCGGATCATCATGATCGTTCTCGATACGCCTTGGTTCTATTCCACGTTCTGGGGTGCGGTGAAAATGGGGGCCGTCCCTGTACCGTCCAACACCATGCTGACATCCGACGATTATGAATATTACCTCAACGACAGCCAGGCTCGGACCCTGGTGGTTTCGTCGCGACTTCTACCGGTCATTGAGGGCATCGAAGAACTTCGCTTCCTCAGGGACGTCATTGTTGTGGATGACGAAGGCGCCTTTCAGCCTCCGTACAAACAAATCTATGCGTCGGCATCGGATGAATTCCAGACCGCGTTCACGACAAAGGACGATGTGGCCTTCTGGCTTTACACCTCCGGCACCACCGGCGGTCCGAAAGGGGCGGTCCATTCTCAGTCCGACATGCAGTACAGTGCCGATCATTACGGGAAGGAAATTATCCAGATTACGGAAAAGGACATCTGCTACTCCGCCGCGCGGCTTTTTTTCGCCTACGGCATCGGCAACGCCATGTTCTTCCCCATGTCCGTCGGCGCCGCGACGGTTCTCAACCCCGATCCCCCCGCGCCGGCCCATGCATTCCGGCTGATCAGCTCCTACAAGGCGACCCTGTTCTTCGGCGTTCCGACCCTCTTCGGGCAGATGCTGGAGTACAAGCTGAAGCAGGACAAGGAAAGCGGGGCAACGGCTGATCCCAAGGCACCTCATGAGCTTTCAACACTCCGCGCCTGCCCGTCCGCCGGCGAGGCCCTTCCGCCCGACCTGTACTACAAGTTCAAGGATCGCTTCGGCGTCGAGATTCTCGACGGTCCGGGATCGACGGAAATGCTCCACATCTACGTGTCCAACCGGATCGGTGACGTCCGACCGGGCTCCAGCGGAAAGCCAGTTCCCGGCTATGACGTGAAGGTTGTGGATGATGACGGCAGCGAACTGCCCGTGGGCGAGATCGGAACCCTCTGGGCGAAGGGAGCCAGTTCTCTCCGTTATTACTGGAGGAAGAGAGAGAAGACAGCCGGCACGGTGAGAGGCGAATGGATCAACACCGGCGACAAGTACTACAAGGATGCGGACGGGTACTTCTGGCCCTCCGGCCGGGCCGACGACATGCTGAAGGTCGGTGGGATCTGGGTGTCTCCGCTGGAAGTGGAAAACTGCCTGAGGGAGCATGCCTCCGTCATGGAGTGCGCCGTGATCGGAGCGGAGGACGACAAGAACCTGGTCAAACCGAAGGCCTTCGTGGTTCTCAAACAAGGCTTCGCACCCTCCCCGGAACTTGAAAAGGAACTGAAGACATGGGTCCTCGACCGTCTTGCCAAGTTCAAGTATCCCCGCTGGATTGTCTTCATGGATGAGCTTCCCAAGACGGCCACGGGCAAGATTCAGAGGTTCAAACTCCGTTAATCCATAACGGCAAATCTCAAAACTAATGAAGGGCCGCCCTGCCAAAGGCGGCCCTTCTCTGTTTGTAAGACGGTTGTTTTCAGACGCTTAAAGGTTTCACCGGAACCCGGACAGAGTGGGTCTTGCCTGCCGTTCTATCCATAGCCTTCTCAACGGCAGTTCCCGGCGTTTCAGGCAGATTCTCACAGGTGTTGAAGCGCGACCCTGCCGGGGCATCGCTCAAAAAAGGGGCCGCCTTTTTTAAAAAGGCGGCCCCTTTGCGTTCTCGATAAGATTGCCTCAGCAAGCTGTAAGAGGATCTCCCCCTTCAAAGCCCCGTCAGTTACCCCTTATGAGATTAAAACTCTTCACTCCAATCCTAGCGGAGCTTGAAGCGCTGGATCTTTCCGGTTGCCGTCTTGGGAAGCGAATCGGTGAAGACGACCCAGCGGGGATATTTGAACTTGGCAAGGCGATCAAGGACCCATGTCTTCAGTTCCTTTTCAAGTTCCGGGGAGGGGGCAAACCCTTGTTTGAGAACAACGAAGGCCTTCGGCTTTACGAGGTTCTCGTCGTCCATGGCACCGACAACGGCGCACTCCATGACGGAGGCATGCTCCCTCAGGCAGTTTTCCACTTCCAGCGGAGACACCCAGATCCCACCGACCTTCAGCATGTCGTCGGCTCGGCCGGAGGGGAAGAAGAAGTTGTCTGCATCCCTGTAATACTTGTCGCCGGAGTTGATCCACTCGCCGATGACGGTGCTGGCCGTCTTATCTCTCTTTCTCCAGTAATACCGCAGGGAACTTCTTCCCTTGATCCAAAGGTTGCCGACTTCGCCGACAGGCAGTTCGTTCAACCCTTCGTCGTCCATGATCTTCTCTTCATAACCGGCGACAGGCTGTCCGCTGGAGCCCGGTTTGATGGCGCCGATCCGGTTGGACAGATAGATGTGGAGCATTTCCGTAGAACCCGGGCCGTCAAGGATTTCCACGCCATAACGTTCCACGAACTTCCGGTACAGATCGGGGGGAAGCGCCTCGCCGGCGGACGGGCAGGCCCGAAGCGTCTGCAGGGCGTGGGGAGCCCCCGGGTTTTCCTTGTCCAGTTTTTCCTGGGCGATGAGCATCTGGCCGAAGAGTGTCGGAACGCCGAAGAAGAAGGTTGCCTTATATTGGCTGACCAGCCGGAACACATGGGCCGGAGCGGGCGGATCGGGATTCAGGACGGCTGCGGCGCCGACGGACATGGGGAAGAACATGGCGTTCCCGAGGCCGTAGGCAAAGAAAAGCCGGGCGGCGGAGTAGCAGATGTCCTTTTCCGTAATTTTGAGAATATCTTGTCCATAATGCTCGGCGCTGTACTGCATGTCGGACTGGGAATGAACCGCCCCCTTCGGGCCGCCGGTGGTGCCGGAGGTATAAAGCCAGAAAGCAACATCGTCCTCCGTGGTGAACACCGTCTCACACTCTTCCGAAGCCGCGGCATACATCTGTTTGTAAGGGGTGGAGAAGACGCCGTCGTCATCCACAACAATCACATCTTTAAGATAGCGGAGTTCTTCAATCTCGCTCACAACGGGAAGAAGCCTCGACGATACGACCAGGGTCCTGGCCTGGCTGTCGTTGAGGTAGTATTCATAGTCGTTAGCTGTGAGCATGGTGCTGGAGGGAACAGGAACGGCCCCCATCTTCACGGCGCCCCAGAATGTGGAGTAAAACCACGGAGTGTCAAGAACGATCATGATGATCCGGTCGCCCATCCGGATGTCCAGATTTCTGAACATGTTGGCCATTTTGTTGGTCATTTTCTGAATATCGCGATAGGTGTAGTTGCCCTTGTCCGTGTACGCGCAAATATTGTCGCCACGGCCTTCCCTGATGTGCCTGTCTACGAACCAATCTGCTGAGTTGTAAAATTCCTCTGGATATAACTTTGCCATACTTCTTCCTCCTCCTTTAAATAAAAAGTTACAATGTGATTATAACATCGCGACATTTTATGCAAGCAATCTTTTCACTGAGAAAGCGCTCCAGCATTGAAAAAGCACCGACTATCGTTGCCGTGACACGGAAACCGCCAGGATCTTGATATTCAATGATTTGAAATCATTACAAATATTTCGATCGCATGCTGATGGGGCTGACGATGGAGATTTTTTTGCTGTCGCGTCTCCATTTCATCCTTGCGAGGACAGCGGATCCCCACGACGGCCTCTATGCAGGGCTGATGCGGATTTGACGGCAGAGGGGAAAGCGCGGTAAACAACCTGAACCATTGAAAGAATGCCACAGGAGGACAGAAACGATACGGGCGTACGGGGAGGGGTTTCCCCTGGCACACTCCTGACCAAAGATAAAAAAGCGGTGGATTCCCTGAAGATTCCACCGCTTTTTCAAGCAGATTCAACCCGATAAGGATTGGCCTATTTCACCAGCTTGCGCCTTAAGCCGAGAATTCCCACCAGACCCGATCCCAGGAGCCAAGCTGCGGCAGGAATCGGAACGACATGCGTCTCCGCTGAAATCAGGTTCGCAAACATCACCTTGTTGTCGTTGTCCGCAGCATAGACATAGTCCCAGACATTCTGGTCCGTAATGACAAAGATGCTGCCGTCGCCGATGTTTTCGTAGGCCATCATGACATCCGACAGGTTGGAACCGAGCATCAGCTTCTGGGGGGCGCTACCCGAAAGATTGAGTGATGCAAAGCAGGCGTAATCGTATGTATTGACACCCGCCGTTAAGGGATGGTCCAGAATCTGTCCCCTGACCCGGGTCGCTCTGTGCCATCCTCCATCCGGATAGTCGGTGTTGATGGAAATGTGGCCGCCCAGGGCTGCGATGGCTGCCGTAATCCGGGCGTTTTCATCTGGGGCATAATTACCGTGCTCTCCCATGAAGGCGATCCGCCCTCCGCCCGCCAGAAATGTACCCATAGTATTGATTTCGGCCGTCGTGTAGGAATTGGCCGGCTGCACGGCCCACAGCAGGCTGATGCCCGACAGATCTACCGTGTCCAGGGTGCCGCTCAGTTTTGAGGAGCTCACATCAGGCAGGGTGTTGTAAAAATTGTTGATGACATCAAGGTTGAAGCGTTCACCCCAGACCCCGACATAAGACGTGGCGGCGTTGGCGCTGCTGATGACCAAAAAGCTCAGCAATAAACATAAAATCAAGGCAAGCTTTTTCATGGTTACCTCCTTTTCTTGAGGCTCTTACATCCGTTTCCGCCCTCCCGCTTCCGGCGGCAACAGGATAAGAGAAGCATTCTCGCTTTGTTAAAATTGTGTTCCTTCACCCATGAAAGCCCTGGACAGGCATTTCACAGGCCCCCATTTCCGCCTTTCTCCTCCGCCGACAACACCTCCTCCCTATATTTTGCCTCTCCACATCACAATTCCCGAACAATGAACGCTTCTCACCGACACGGCCCCATAAAAACCGCCAGGGTGGAACATGTGGCATTTTCTCCTGGCAGCAGGACTTTTCTTTCTAGGATGCCCCGTTGCTTCCCCTCTCTCGGAACAGACAGAAGGGGTTTTTTCATGATTTGGTTGACCGATGATGGTGTGATGATCGATTTCGTTTCTTCCGTTTCTAAGGATTGCCTCCCTTTCGAACCTCAAGCCAGGCAAACATTTTTTTAACGGTAGCAGAGTTTCAAAGCAGGTCAATACCTGAAAAACCTTATTTTATCACAATAATTTGGCGCAGATCACATCATCCATGTGCCTAATGTCTGCATGAACCGCTCTTTTATATATTTATATAAATAGTATAATCTAATTTTTTCCTCATATATTGAGGGGCCGAAATCGCTTTCCAGTTGAAGGAAAGAATCATCAAAGAAAATTTGAGTATCGCCATGGCACAGAACGGCAACACGCCTATCAGGAAGAAGCCGTCTACTGACTTGAAAGTATTCCGGAAATGATTTTGATAAACCGCTTTTTTTCGCGATCGAGAGGAAACCCTACTCCAAACCCCTAGACAAAATACCATTTTTCAGGTATTGACCTCTTCAGAAACCTTGCTCTAATCTACATCGACTTTTAGTTGCACCCAAGCAGGCAA
>JAVETB010000035.1:0-28059 GCA_034006265.1 Syntrophus sp. (in: bacteria)
ATGGCTATCCTCCTTATGAAAGTAATTGTCTTCGATCAACAATTATGAGGTTAACCATGATTCATCCAATTTACAACAGCGCAGTTTTCATCCTTCGTTGTGCCCGTGTCGGGCATGGTGGTTCTTTCGATTCCAGTGCGGAGAGGTTTCAGCTTTTGATACATGATACCGTGTGGTAACGTCGGCCCATATTTTCGATATCCTTTGGTAAAATACATATGGCCGATATACCCGAAGCGATATTGCTCTTACATACAATCACAGGGGAGAAACATTTGTTCTGATTTTTCGCATGCTTTGAAGCAAGCGTGGTTTGTCCTTTCGCGATCCTATTCGATACCCTTTGGTTTCGTGGGTATTCCCCAAGGGCAGGGAGGAAAGCCATCTTTTGTAAACCCTTTGGGATAAACCATTTTCTTCCTGATGATGATCGGAATGTTGCCAAGGGGTGTCTTGCCAACTCAATCTCGGACTTTCTCCTGTTTCCAGAACTCCTCGCGTCTTTCGGCCACCTTGGCTACGACGTCGTGGAAATGTTTCTGGCAGACCAAGACGGCTGGGACAGATACGACGCGGCCAAATGGCTCACCATGCGCCGATGGCTTGAAGCCAACCCCGGCGACGAGCTCGCGAAAGATGTTCAAGCCCAACTGACCTCGGAACCCGTGCGCTACGCCGCTTACACGCGTGAATCCCTGGGCTGGGGTGTGTTCGCGTTGATGCCGCGGTGATGCGTTGGCGCGTCTTAATGCAGGCGTTGGGCTTGCTGGGAGAACTGGATGAAATGCAGATGTGAATGGAGTGGAAACAATCCTCTTTACATGACTTACCATGATGAGGAGTGGGGTGTGCCTGCTCATGATGACCGGTACCTATTCGAAATGCTGCTCTTAGAAGGGGCACAGGCAGGACTGAGTTGGTTGACTATACTCAAAAAGCGAGAGAACTACCGAAAATCTTTCCATTCCTTTGATCCTGAAAAAGTAGCCGCTTATTCTGAGCGGGATGTCCAGCGCTTGCTCACCAACCCCGGCATCGTACGGAACCGCCTCAAAATAGAATCGGCGATCAAGAACGCACGGGGTGTACTAAAGATAAAAGAGGAGTATGGAACACTGGCCGCATTTCTCTGGCAGTATGTGAACGGAACGCCCTATCAGAATAACTGGAAATCGATGGCGGAACTCCCGGCACGGACTTATCAATCAGACGCGATGAGCAAGGACCTGAAACGCCGCGGGTTCAACTTCGTTGGTTCAACGATCTGCTATTCATTTATGCAGGCGGTCGGCATGGTGAATGACCACGTCGTTTACTGTTTTCGCCATGCCGAAGTGAAGCAAATGGCCCGGCAAATCAATACAGCGGATCGGCTGGCTGCGCCTGCCCCCCGCTGATTTCCACGTTCGCTATAAAATAGTTGCCGCAATAACGCTATGGCGATATAGTGAAATAACGTTAAGGAGGTCATATTATGAGCACTGCGGCAACGAGAGCGACGGTATATTTAGACCCGGAATTACCCAAAGCACTCAGATTGAAGGCTGCTGAAACAGCCCAGTCTTTATCAAAGTTAGTCAATGATGCTATTAGTGAGTCTCTTGCAGAAGACGCGGAAGACATCGCGGCCATTTGAAGAAAGGGCAAAAGAGCCGCTGATCAGCTATGAAGCTATGATTAAGAGGCTTAAAAAAGATGGGCGAATATAAAATCCTCTTTAAAGAATCCGTTGAAAAAGACCTTCGCTCAATCCCCAAAAAAGATTTAAAGAAAATTCTCTTACGCATTCAAATGCTTGCGAAAGATCCGAAACCTCCGGGCCATGGTAAACTTACGGGACAAGAGAAGTATCGTATTCGCCAAGGCACATACAGAACTAGATATTCCATTCAAGATCAGGAGCTTACGGTGTGGGTAGTCAAAGTTGGGCATCGCGGGAGGGGGGTATCTGAATGGTCTATTTCTTACCGGGCAAGTTCTTGTACGAGCAGAGCCGAAGATGTGGGGACCCCACCGTTTCGTCATCGAATCCTCGGACGGATGGGCAAATGCAAGCGGACGACACATCTGGTCGAGTAACCCGAGACAGCAGTGAGGATAAGTCGAACTGCAAAACATCAGAGAATCGCTCACGACCCGCCGGTAACAAAAGGAAGCCGCGAAGCTGCGTTCGGCAGCCGCCTCGCCTTCATGCAGGCCGCAGACATGAACATCCAGGATTATCCGGCCGGGCTTGCCAACGGCAACCACCGGCAGCGCCAACAATCGATCACGGAGGGACTCCTCGACATCGAAGGCAGTTCCTGGTTCGAATTTGGGGCCTTGCCTGGTCTCGACCGGCCAGACTCATCTACGCCACGTTCTTTTTCTGCGCAGTCTTCACGTTCACCTCAGTTGCTGCCCAACCGTTAAACGGTGGAGAGGATAAGCCGGTGCCGGCGAAAGCGCCTGACGGCAAACCCGACTCCCCAGGTAAAGTCGAAGTCCAACCCGTCGCCAAGGATGACGAGATCAGGCAGCGAATCGCGGATATTCTTAAAACGACAAGCTGGTTCGGCGAGCCCAAGGTCACTGTCCAGGAAGGAATCGTTTTCCTGAAAGGAACGACGGAAAACGATGAATTCAAGCAATGGGCCGGTGATTTAGCGAAAAATACGGAGGGCGTGGTTGCAGTCGTCAATCAAATCAAAGTGGCCCCCACCGCGATTTGGGATTTCGATCCAACCTTTCAGGTACTGAAGGATCTTGCACGCGGATTCGTTCGTTTACTGCCCCTGATCGTGGTAGCGCTGGTCGTGATCGCTATTTCATGGATCTTCGCCAGGTTAACGGAGTACTTACTGCGTCGCGGGCTTCTGGCTCGATCTCTCAGCCACCTTTTACGCGAAGTAATGGCCCGGACTGGCGGCATGCTTGTAATGCTCGCCGGCCTTTACCTTGTGCTCCGCATCGCTGGGCTCACGCAACTCGCGCTTACGGTGGTGGGCGGCACAGGTCTGATTGGCTTGGTATTGGGCATCGCATTCCGCGAAATCACCGAGAATTTTCTCGCCAGTCTCTTTCTAAGCTTGCAGCAACCGTTTCGTGAGGGCGATCTGGTAGAAGTGGCGGGCGTGACGGGTTACGTTCAGCGGCTGACCTCTCGCACGACTGTTCTGATGACACTCGACGGCAATCAAGCGCAAGTCCCCAATTCGACCGTCTTCAAAAGCACGATCCGGAACTTCACAAGCAATCCCAATCGCCGCGATGATTTCATCGTGGGTATCGGCTACGACGATTCCATCCCTTTTGCCCAGGAAGTCGCCTTGAAGGTGCTCGCCGAACATCCGGCCGTTTTGGATGAGCCCGAACCTTTGGTCCTCGTGGAAAACCTTGGACCGTCCACGGTAAACCTACGTGTTTATTTCTGGCTCGATGGCGGTCAACACAGCTGGTTGAAAGTGAAATCGTCCGTCATTCGGCTCGTCAAACGGGCCTTCCAGGATTCGGGAATCTCGCTGCCGGATGAGGCTCGTGAAGTCACCTTCCCTCACGGGGTGCCTGTACGCATGATGGAAAACGAAGGGGCTGCGGAACCAGCCATGGCAAAGCCGACCGCCGAGCCCGAAACAGTCGCGACCAAGGCGGAAGCTAGCCTGCAAAGCGAAGCCGAGGAAATCAAAGAACAGGCGCGCAGATCTTGGACCCCTGGGGAGAATCTCTTAACTTCATCGTCGTCTGCGGATGACAGTTGAAGGCGCATGAGGGTCGATCCAAGAGGGTGCTGAATCCGCATGGGAATCGATGAAGTCTGCTTTCAGCGGCGCAGCGGCTAATGTGCCAGGAGGGCCGAAGATGTGGGATAACCTGAGCTTCGTCATCAAGCGTCTCCGTGAGCGGTTATGGGTCAAGCCGCTCATCGTATGTGTGTTGTCCATTGGCACAGTTTTTCTTGCAAATCTCATGGACATGGCCGAACTCGGCCATTTGCTGCCGGAGATCACGAAGGAATCGGCCGAAACTTTACTCAAGATCATGGCGTCGAGCATGTTGATGATGGCCACGTTCGCCGTGGCCTCCATGGTGGCCGCATATGCGTCGGCAAGTAGTACCGCGACGCCCCGCTCTTTTCCGCTGATCATCGCCGATGACGTTTCGCAGAATGCGCTCTCGGTGTTCATCGGCGCCTTTATCTACAGCGTGGTCGCGCTCGTTGCGCTAATGAACGGGCTTTATGGTGGAAGGACCAGTCAGTTTATCCTGTTCTCCCTGACAATAGTTGTGCTCGCAGTCATCATTATCACCTTCATCTGGTGGGTCGATAACATCGCCCGGCTCGGCCGGCTGGGACATACGATTGACAAGGTGGAAGCGGCAGCCGCGGAGGCGATTCGGAAGCGGCAGTCGGCACCGCGCCTTGGGGGCGTCGCGGCGTTCAGTCCCCCAGATGCCCCAGATGGGGGCCGGACGGTCTTTGGAAAAGCCATCGGTTACGTACAGCGTGTTGACACCGCCGCGTTGCAGGCGCGTGCGGTGGAGTCGCAACTGAGAATTGTTGTGGCGGCATTGCCCGGCACCTTTTGCACGCCAAACCGCCCTGTCGCGTGGGTCATCCGGGAAGCATCAGGCAGTGTGTCCGACGAGGACGCCGAAGCAATCGCTGCCACGTTCGTGATTGGTGGCTCGAGGGTTTTTGATCAGGATCCGAGGTTTGGACTGGTGGTCCTTTCGGAGATCGCCAGCCGTGCGCTTTCACCCGCAGTCAATGATCCGGGGACCGCCATCGACGTCACGGGCACACTTGTCCGCCTGTTCGTAATGTGGGACGAGTGTGGCAAGGAGGGTGACGTTTCCACGGTGCAGTTCGACCGCGTTGCGGTGCCGGAATTGTCCGTGGCAGACATGTTCGACGACGCTTTTACCGGGATCGCCCGAGACGGTGCGGGTAATGTCGAAGTGGTCATACGGCTGCTCAAGGCCCTCAAAGCGCTTGCCGCGGCCGAGGACCCTGCGATGCGCGACAACGCGTTGCGGCACGCCCGTCTCGCGCAGGTTCGCGCCGAGAAGGTACTGAAGGTTCCCGAGGATCTCGCAGCCGTACGAAAGGTAGCCAGGTTTGCGGTGTAACGGAAAAGGCCGATCCAAGCGGTGAACCGGAGCGGTCCAAAAATTGGTTCCCAATCATTCTTCCAGCTTTCTAGTTCTTCTTTGGGATGCTTATCTAGAATAGATTACATAAGCAGAAATGTCCTAAATGTAATTCTTTTTTCTTTGTTCAGACGGTTTCCAAGGACAAATAGACACCATCCAGCAGCATTAGTTTCCCCGCGCAAAGGAAGTGTCAAAACTGTGGGCTTACTTTGTACAGATAAGAACCATATATCTTATCGGGTAGCCGGGAATTTTTCACTCCCGGTCCCCACACCGCCCGACACGCGGAAAATCCGGGTCAGCTCTTTAACCCTTCGCATGTTGTGCTGACTTACCCGGAGACTCGGCCTTTAGTGCTGTTTCTATTCGTCAGCTCGTGGCTTTGCGCTCCGGCTTCCTTCGAACGGCCCTCGCTGTTCCGCCCTTGCCTTCGGCCAGTATCTGTGTCACTGTATAAACCATTGACAGGATTCACATACAGGAGACTTTCATCCCATAAGTTCACGCCCATGCCGGGCGTACAAAACCGCATCATAACCGGTTGGCAAAACCGCTGCGCTCCTTTGCCAACCGGTTATGATGAGCGTTAGCCAGGAAAGGCGGATAGTAGCGCGGCTACGCCGTCGCCACCGTATCCCTCAGCGGAGAAAGGCATGACCTGGACACTGATACCCATACTGGTGATGGTCGCGATGATCATCGCACTTCGGCTGGCTGCTTGGTGGGGGCTGCACCTAGTCTTCCGCCTTTTCAGCAAGTCGAAGACGGTTCTCAAGCAAGTCCAGGTTATCAACGATATTTCTGGACTTGGTTCGAGGATCAGGGTGTCGTTTCCTGAGACGACCAGGTTATTACTTGCGCGGCTGACGCCGAGCCGGTATACCGGCCTTCCCTTGACGCTCATTGTGATCGCCGCGCTCTACATCGCCGCCTTGCTTGGGGGGCTGGTCGAGGAGCTGTTGGAAGCGGACAAGCTCGTCCGCCTCGATGAAGATATTAATCAACGAATTGGCCCAATTCGCACAGATGGCATGATCACCGTTTTCATCTGGATCACTGATATTGGCGGATCAGCCGCCCTGGTAGCCGTGGCGCTTGTGACCACCGGTCTCTTGTGGGCGCACTACCGCAGACACATGATTGCTCCGCTATGGCTGACCATTCTCGGATCGCAGATCACCACTTATGCAGGGAAGTTCGTGCTGGCGCGACAACGACCGGAGTTCGTGACGGAGGTTGCCGCTATTACACCTTCGTTTCCCAGCGGCCATGCAACGAGCGCAATGGCGGTATATGGTTTCATCGCCTATATTGTTGCCAGGGATCTTATGACGACGCGGCAGCGCTTCGAGCTGATCTACTGGACAGCTGTTCTCATCGGCCTGATCGGCTTCAGCCGAATGTTACTGGGCCTGCACTATGCCAGTGATGTTGCTGCGGGATTCCTTGTCGGTGGATTCTGGCTGCTGTTTGGGTCTGCCCTCGCGGAGTACAAGCACCGCCAGCACTAAACGGCTGATCTCAACGCCATGCGCTCGGACAGGAATTCCGCTGCGCACCATTAGGAACATGGATGTCGACTAAGAAACCGCTGCATTCCTGGGATGTAACCTGCCGGGAAGCCGTGGCCATTCAGCAGGTGCTTCGGAAAAAGTTGATCCTTTGTGACGATGAACTCCCTGCACCGGTCCGTTGGATTGCCGGGGCGGACATTTCGTATTCCAGGGGCGATGACCGTTTTTTCGGGGTTGTCGTGATGCTTTCTTATCCCTCGATGGAAATGACTGAAATATCGGCCTTCTCCGCTCGCGTCTCTTTTCCCTATGTTCCCGGTTTGCTGAGTTTCCGTGAGGGGCCGATATTGCTGAAGGCCTTTGAAAAGCTGAAACAGCGTCCAGATATCGTCTTGTTCGACGGTCAGGGCATTGCTCACCCGCGCGGCATCGGCCTGGCTTCCCACATGGGGCTTTTCCTGGATCTCCCGACGATCGGCTGCGCAAAAACGAAACTGTTCGGAAGTTACGGCGAAGTGGGAGCGGAAAGGGGCAGCTTCACGGATCTGTACCACGGGGATTCCGTCATCGGCGCCGTCGTGCGGACCAAAAGCAGGGTTAAGCCTGTTTTCGTCTCCCAGGGGCACCGGATCGGCCTGAAGCGGTCCATCGAGGTTGTTCTGGCATGCTGCAAGGGATATCGCCTTCCGGAACCTGTCCGCCAGGCCCATCTGGCCGTAAACAGGCTCAGGGCGGAAGCAGCCGCCCGGGATTAGAAACGGCTTTCCGGACAGGCTGAAGAGACGCAGGAAATGTCAGCCCACAAGATGGTTTTGAACGGCGTAGAGCGTCAGTTCCGCGTTTTTTTTCATGTTCATTTTTTCGAGGACTCTCGAACGATAGGTGCTGATGGTCTTGACGCTGAGGCACAGTTCGTCGGCGATCTCCGTGACGGATTTTCCGGCAGCCAGCATCAGCATCACCTGATATTCCCGATCGGAGAGCATTTCATGGGGAGGCTTGCTGGTGTCGGTACCCAGCTCCAGGGCCAGTTTTTCCGCCAGGGACGCCGTCACGTATTTCCGCCCGCGGGAAACCTTGCGGATCGCACCGATCAGCTCATCGGGCGCACTGGCTTTGGTCAGATAGCCCGAGGCCCCGGCCCGGAGCGCCCGGACCGCATACTGTTCCTCGGAATGCATGCTGAGAATCAATACGGGCAACTTCGGCTTTTCGGCCCGGATGTCTTTCAGGACTTCCAGTCCGCTCTGGCCGGGCATGGAGATATCGAGGAGAACCACGTCATAGTCTCCCTCCCGGATTTTTGAAAGCGCCTCCTGCCCGTTGCCGGCCTCATCAGCCACCGTCATATCGTCGACTTCGCCGACAATCTGCTTCAGCCCCTCCCGGACGATCGTGTGGTCATCTGCCACCAGGATTCTGATCATTCCCCGCCTCTCGATTTCATGGGGATGCTGACCGTCACCGTCGTTCCCTTATAGCGGCTGCCGGTCACCTGGACATCTCCCCCCCAGAGCAGGGCCCGCTCCCGCATCCCCATGATTCCAAATGATTTCGGATCGTTGATCTGCTTTCGTGAAATGCCTCGCCCGTTGTCCGTCACCTCAAGGATCACCTGGTCGTCTTTCGCCTCCAGACGGACAAAGACCTTGGTGGCGCCAGCATGACGGGCCACGTTGGTCAGGGTTTCCTGAAAGATGCGGAAAAACGCCGTGGCCAGGTCTTTTTCCAGGGGCATCTCCTCTGCGTAGAGATCCGCCTCGCAGGCAATGCCAGATCGGCTGGAAAATTCCTTGGCCTGCCACTCCATGGCCGCCACCAGTCCGAGATCATCAAGCAGGCCGGGCCTTAAATCGGCGGAAATGCGGTGAACCGATTCGATGGTCTGGTCCACCAGTCCGGACATGGCCTTGATCTTTCCGTGCAGTTGCCCGTCTTGAGCCATCCGCTTTGCCAGCCAGGAAAGGTCCATTTTGAAAGCCGTAAGCGACTGGCCCAGCTCGTCGTGGATTTCCCGGGCGATGCGCGCCCGCTCCTCCTCGCGGACCGACTGCAGGTGTATGGAAAGGTTGCGCATCTGCTCCCTCGATGCCTCAAGCTCCTTCTCCGCCTTCTTGCGCTCCGTAATGTCTTCATAGGTGACGACAATCCGCCCCTCGGTCAGTCGCTCGCCGATGCGGGAAGCCCTCATCATGCAGATAAGATCGTGGCCATCCTTGTGCCTGCAGAGAAATTCCGTGCTGTACGTCCGATGCTTTTCCAGGTTGTCGTAAAAAAGCCGGGCAATCTTGTCACAGTCCTCGTCGCTGCAGTAGATCAGCCGAACGCTCCGGCCGATGAGCTCTTCAGGAAGCCAGCCAAAGACCGTCTGCACGGCGTTGTTGGCAAAGATGAACCGGCGATTATGGAGACCCACCACGGCGTGGGGAATGGCATCCAGGATCGATGATTCGAGCGCCTCCAGCTCCTCCAGCCGGTTGCGGGCTTCCTTCTGGCCGGTGATGTTCATGGAGTTTCCCAGGACGGCGCGCTTCCCCTTGTAGTAGATGGGCGTCGAGGTCTCCATGATCCACTTGATCCGCCCGTCCCGGGTGATGATGCGGAATTCGTAGGGTGAAAAGCGCTGCCCCTTGAGCATGCGGATGGCGTTTTTCCGGGCCAGTCGGCGGTCATCGGGATGGATGAGGCTCAGAGATTCCATCCCCACCATCTCTTCTTCCCGATACCCGGCATATTCGGCAATATGAGGGTTGACGAACTGAAATGTCCGGTCCTGGAGGATGTAGACTCCCACCTGGGAACTGTTGGCCAGTGTCCGGTAAAGGTCCTGTTCCAGGTGGTATTCGTTCTGCTTTTTTTCAGCCCTCTCCATCGTTTTCCTCAAATCGTCACGGGCAGGGGAATCCTGGATCCGGGATGTCTCCGTGTCCTTTTCCGAACAGTTCATGTCGGATTGCCCTTCTCCTCTCCTTTTTTCAAGCGGTCCCTACGGGTTCGTAAGCGGTGGAAACGGCTGCGGAGACGGCCCCGGTTCCGGGAGCTTCGGCGCATCCGGCAGCAGAAGCGTCATCCCCAGGATGCTCTGAAGGGGGTCGCAGCCTGGCGCAAGGCCACTGCAGCACTCGATGCCGGGCCGCAGCGTCGTGATGACCGAACGCCCCACAATCCTTCTTCCCCTGCGCCCCCGGACATCCTGGGTAGTCACCCCCCACATGTTATGGAAAATCAGGGCCTTCCCCTCGAATGATCCCATATAGAGCATAATGTGCCCTTTACGCCAAATCAGTGTGGCATAGGGGATCCCGGAAGAGAGGATGGCCGCCTCCTTTTCTTCGGGAGACAGATTTCCCAGATCGATAAAACGGCCGGTCTCATGGGCCTGCTGTTTGGAGTTTCTCGGCAGCCAGATCCCGAAAGGGGCGAAAAAATCCATCAGCATGGACGAACAATCCCGGTTTCCGTAAAGCCCGCCCCAGCCGTAGGGCTGATTGATCAGTTCGTTGGCCACCCGCGCCAGGTTTGCCCGGGTCATCTTCAAGGGTCTCAGTGCCGCGTGTTCCCGGCCTAGACGCGCAACTTTCGAGACCGCCTGACCGTTCTGATCGGGAACGACGATCCGGATCTCCCAAAAATCTACTCCTTCCCGGATCAGGGGAAACTGCGCCCCCAGGGGCGCCTTGAAACAGAACCGCCCCTTTTCATCATAAATGGGGATCCGATCCCGGATGACGACGGCGTATCTCCCGCTCTGCCAGAAATTCGCCAGGTCATCATCCACCGGGACGACATCCCGGGCGCTTACCCATCCGAAATAGGTGCCGGTTTCAACATGAACCCAGTCCTTATCCTCACCGACATGAGAGATGTAAACCGGCGAGTTGACCGTAATGGTCGATATCTGCAATCGATCAAAGGGGTAACCCGAATCGTTGTCCAACCCATCAAAAAGAGGCCCTGAAGTCGGCAACGCCCGCAGATCCGTATTGGCGACGGTGATTCCCCGGATTCCCCGGTTTGGGTACTGGTCCAGACCTGCGCTGTGCCTCAGAGCTTCCACCCAGGCCGGTTCGTGCCGGCGATGGTTCTCGCCGTATCCCGGATTCGCCCCATACTTGTTGAAATCCCAGAGGATGTCGTCGCGGGTGCACCGTGGCTTTTCCTGCTGCCAGACGGAAAAATACCGTCGGGAGAACGACTCATTGAGAGTCTGCTGAATCTCACGGTCCACGATGGCAGAATCGTCCGATTTCCCGGACAGATAAACAAAGTGATCCTGCTTCAACCGGCTGATGTCCCGGATTTCATCCTGGGCGTGAGCCAGGGGTGACAGGAGCAGTATTCCCAGCATTCCCAGAAACAGGCATATATGGATTTTCATGGACGATCTCTTGAGCCGCATCTTTTTCAACCGGATATTTTTCCACAGTCTAAGGATTTTCCTGCACAGTGCAACCCTTTTATGCACATGCCTTCTTTCCGAGGGTGTGCCGGGATTTTTAAACATGAGGTAAAAAATGCCCACCCAAAAGAAATATCAAGAAATATCTGGAATATTTTGTAGATTTTAAACAGAAAGATTGGTATAAGGTCGCGGATTTGCAAAAAGGATTTTCCCCTGGAGGGAATACAATCGAAACAGGAGGCCAAGCGACGATCGATGTACGATTTCGTTCCCAAAAAAATATTTTTCACCAAGGGTGTCGGCACCCATCGTGATGAGCTGCACTCTTTCGAACGCGCCCTGCGTGACGCCGGAATCGAAAAATGCAATCTGGTCCAGGTATCCAGCATTTTCCCGCCGGGCTGCAAGAGTATTTCAAAAATTCAGGGATTGAAGGAATTGATACCAGGCGCCATCACCTACTGCGTCATGGCTCGTTGCTGCAGCAACGAGCCCAAAAGGCTCCTCGCCGCTTCCGTAGGCTGCGCCATCCCGGCGGACAAGACCTCCTATGGATACATCAGCGAACATCACGCCTTCGGCCTCACCGAGAAGCAGGCAGGGGATTATGCCGAGGACATGGCCGCGGCCATGCTGGCGTCAACCCTGGGAATCGACTTCAACGTGGATGAAAGCTGGGATGAAAAGAAGGAAATCTTCAAGATCAGCGGCAAAATCGTCCGAACCCGCAATGTGACCCAGTCGACCATTGTGAAAGATGACCGTTACACAACGGTGATCGCTGCAGCTGTTTTCGTTTTTTGATGCCTTTGTGCCGCAGGGCTGTTCCTCATGGCTGACGAGCCGGCAGGTAAGTCGGATCCATGCGGCGGCACGACGACGAAGCGCCCATGAAGAACGTTCCCCGGTCACCCCGGAAAAGGCGGCCGGGCATCTTCCCCGCTGACGCCAGCATCCGCTATCCGTAATTCCTCAACATACCGTTTTTAAATCCGTCACGACATGAGCAGCACAGAGGGCGCAGGGAATGAAAAGCCTCGGCATATGCATCGGTGCCACCACGCTGACGGCCGTTACCGCCGGCAGGAATCCGCAGGGAGAAATCAATCGGTCCCTGCTCCATCTGAAGCCCCACGATGGCAATCCGCGCCGGGCATTCCTGGAACTCCTTACCTCTCTCCCCCTGAACCAGTTCCAGCGCATCGCCGTGACCGGCAGAAAATTCCGCTCCTTTGTCAATCTCACATCCCTTCCAGAGCCCCTGGCCGTTGAAACGGCCCTTTCATTCTTATCCGCCGGCCGCGAACCCCTGAATGCCGTCATCAGCGCCGGGGGAGAAAGCTTCCTGATCTATGTCATCGGGAAAGACGGGAAGATCTGCTCCATCCAGACAGGCAACAAATGCGCTTCGGGGACAGGTGAATTTGCAGATCCGCCGCCTGAACCTCGACCTCGAAGAAGCCATCGCCTTCGCCCGACAGGAGCAGCCCTACAGGGTATCGGGACGCTGCAGCGTTTTCTGCAAAAGCGACTGTACGCACGCCACCAACAAGGGCATCCCCAAGGGAAGAATCGCTTCGGACCTCTGCGAGATGATGGCGGGAAAGATCCTGGAGATTCTTCGTGATCTGCCCCGCCGAAATATGATGCTCATCGGCGGAACCGCGCAGAACACCGTCATGCTGGATTACCTGAGAAGGGAGATCTCCAGCCTCACGGTTCCGGAAGAAGCGCCGTATTTTGAAGCCCTGGGTTGCGCTCTCTGGGCCCTGGAGCACGAAACCCTGCCCGTTTCCCATCCGGAGGCCGTCATTCAACAGAACCATTCGGCGTTTCACCGCCTTCCGCCTCTGGCGGATTTTGTGGATCACGTGGATTTCCGGACCATGGAGCAGGGCGCCGCCCGCAGGGGAGATGCCTGCATCCTGGGGCTGAATGTCGGCTCAACCACGACGAAAGCGGTTCTTTTGAGGGAGAAGGACAACCGCGTACTGGCCTCCGTCTATCTGCGCACCAACGGCGATCCCGTCGGGGCCTCGCGGTCCTGCTACGCCGACCTCTGCAGGCAGTTGGGACCCCTGGCGGGAGAGATCCTCATCCGGGGAGTGGGCGTCACGGGTTCGGGACGCCAGATCGCCGGCCTTCATGCCATGACGGAAGGGGTCATCAACGAAATCATCGCCCACGCAACAGGCGCCCTGTTCTTTGATTCGACGGTGGATACCAGCTTTGAAATCGGGGGGCAGGATGCCAAGTATACCTATGTGAAGGACGGCATCCCCTCCGACTATGCCATGAATGATGCCTGCAGCGCCGGTACGGGTTCTTTTCTCGAGGAGGCGGCGAAGGAGTCCATGGGCGTTTCCATGGAGGACATCGCTGAAATCGCCCTGAAGGGCCATGCCCCCGCCAATTTCAACGACCAATGCGCCGCCTTCATCAGCAGCGACATCAAAAACGCCGCCCACGAAGGCATGAGCAGGGAGGACATTGTCGTGGGCCTTGTTTACTCCATCTGCATGAACTACAGCAACCGGGTCAAGGGAAATCGCGTCATGGGGGACAATATCTTCATGCAGGGCGGCGTCTGTTACAACCGGGCCATCCCGGTCGCCATGGCCGCCCTGACGGGAAAACGAATCGTCGTTCCCCCGGAACCCGGACTTATGGGCGCCTTCGGTGTGGCCCTGGAAATCCGGAAGCGGCTGGAAAGCGGACTGCTCAGGGAAGGCTCCTTTTCCCTCCAGTCCCTGAAGGACAGGGACATCGCCTATGAATCCCCCTTTGTCTGCCATGGGGGGGAGGAGCGTTGCGACCGGAAATGCGAAATCGCCCGAATCCGTATGGGGGAAAAAGTCCATCCCTTTGGAGGAGCCTGCAACCGCTGGTACAATCTCCGATACGCCCTGTCCGTGGATGGGGAGTCGCTGGATCTTGTCAGGAGCCATAAAGATCTGACCTTCGCAGGCCCCCTAACGGGCCGCAGGGATCCCCCATCGAGCGGAACCTCCCGGACGATCGGAATCAACCGGTCGTTTCTCACCAACACCTATTATCCGCTGTATGCCTCTTTTTTCACCCGGCTGGGCTTTTCCGTGATCCTTCCGGATTCTCCCCGAATCGAGGGCATGATGTCAAAAGGGGCGGCCTTCTGTTTCCCGGCGGAACTAGCCCATGGCTTTTTCTATGATCTACTGCTCAAAAAGCCGGATTTTCTCTTTCTTCCCCACATCCGGGGCATGTACGTGGAAGGAGGGAATTCGACCGGCACAATCTGCCCCATCTCCCAGGCTGAACCCTATTATCTTTCCAGCACTTTCAGGGATGTCAATGCATTCCGCCGGCTCAAGGAAGGGGGATCTGTTCTGCAGCCGGTCCTCGACTTTTCTCAGGGTTATGATACCGCACAGGAGGCCCTGGCGGATCTGGCGCATTCCCTTGGCTGCGGGAAGAAGGACGTGAAGCGGGCTTTCTCAGCCGCCGTCGCCGATCAGGAGCAGGCGGCGGCGGAAGCCCGGAACCTCGGCCTGAACTTTCTCCACACGCTGGAAGAACATTCGGACCGCTACGGAATCGTGGTCTTTGGAAGAACTTATAACGCCTTCGTTCCAGAGGCCAACATGGGCATTCCCCGGAAATTCGCCTCACGGGGCGTGGGCGTTGTTCCTCTCACCTTTCTGCCCCTGGCCGATGAACCCGCCGGCAAAGACATGTACTGGGCGTCCGGACAGCTGATCCTCAAAGGCGCCGCCTTCGTCGCCCGCCATCCTCAGCTCTTCGGCTGCTACATATCCAACTTCTCCTGCGGACCGGACTCCTTTCTCCTGGGTTATTTCCGCCGGATGATGGGAAGCAAACCCTTCCTGACGCTTGAGCTGGACAGTCACGTCGCGGATGCCGGCCTTGAAACCCGCATTGAGGCCTTTCTGGACATTATACGGAACTACCGGGATCTGCATGGGAAGCGGAAGATCCACCCTGTTGCGCCTTCCCGGAAAACTCCGCCGCTGCGGGTCGATTCCGAGACGTTCCGGATGATCGATCCCCGCGGGGAAACGTATCCCTTGACGCATCCCCGAGTCCATCTGGTTTTTCCCTCCATGGGACGTTTCCATTCGGACGTCATCGCCGCCGTTTTCCGTTCCGCGGGAGTCCGGGCGACGGCTCTCCCCGATTCAGACGAGGAGGCGCTCAAGCTCGGCCGCGGCAACACGTCGTGCAAGGAATGCCTTCCTCTTCAGCTGACAGCGGGAAGCCTGCTGAAGTATCTCCGGAACAGGACGGACAGGGACGAACGGCTCGTCTACTTCATGCCCACTGCCGGGGGCCCCTGCCGGTTCGGCCAGTATTCCCGTTTCATGGAGGAGATGATCGAACGGCTCGGAATCCCGGATGTGACCCTCTATTCCCTCAGCGCGGCAAACAGCTACGCGGATCTGGACGCCAGCCATCTCACACGGAGCATCTGGACAGGAATGGTCATCGCGGATCTGATGGAGGACATCCACGGGGTTCTGCTCTGTGCAGCCCGGAACCGGAATGCCGCAAAGGCGATTGTTCTCGAAGAATGCAGAAACATTGTTTCAGCCCTGGAATCTTCTTCAGAGCTCAAACATCTACGGCCCGGCCTGAAGCACCGCCTGAAATCCATTTCCCTGAGAAGACGGCCCGGAGAGATTCCCAAAATCCTTCTGACAGGAGAGATCTTCGTTCGCCATGATGCCCTGTCCCGACAATACCTGGTCGAACGGCTTGCCGATGCGGGATTCGCCACGAAAGTGGCCAGTGTCATGGAATGGATTTACTGTACCGATCTCTGCACCCGGAAGGGATGGGGGGACAGGAGGCTGTCCGCCAAAGAAACGGCATCGCTCGTACAACGCACAATATGGATGAAGAGGTATGAGCGGACGATTTCGAACCTTCTTGCGGAATCGGGTCTGATTCCAAACCGGCTCGAGGCCGTGCCGCATCTGGTGGCCCAGGCCGGCCCGATCCTCAACCCCAGGCTCCTCGGAGAAGCCGTTCTGACCGTTGGAGCGGCCCTTGCGGAGGTGCCGGACCCCTATTGCGGCGTCATCGCCCTGGGCCCTTTCGGCTGCATGCCCAACCGGGTGTCCGAAGCCATCCTGACCCCGGAAATGAGCCGCGGGAAACGAATCCCTCAAAAACGCCTGGAAAAAGAACCTGCCTTTCCGGCGGAGGCCTCATTGAACCGCCCCCTCCCCTTTCTGGCCGTTGAGAGCGATGGGACCCCCTTCCCCCAGATCATCCAGGCAAAGCTGGAGGTCTTTCTTCTGCAGGCCGCCAGAATTCACACCCTCCTGCAATCGACAAAGACCCGCCCTTGAAGCTGTCGGGAATCCCTTAGAGTTTATCGGACTTTTCCGGTTCCCCACTTCCGGTGTCCCCTTGCAGCGGCCTAGAAGAGCCCGGCACCCCAGAAGAGCGCATTGTGCGACGATTCGCCGTCCTTCCGTCCTCTTGAACTCAGAGAAAAAGATCGGGTTACTGCTTCCCGCCCAGCACTTCTGCCAATTTGCCTGCAAGCTCTTCAATTCTGAAGGGCTTCTGGATGAACGCGCTGCACCCCCGCTCCATAATGCGGAAGGCTTCGCCATGGAGGCTGTAACCGCTTGATAAAACAACCTTCACATCGGGATTGATCTCGATGAGGGCGTCAAAGGTATCACCCCCGCCCATTCCCGGCATGATCATGTCGAGGATGACCAGGTCAATGAGGGTTTTCTTTTGCCGATAAAGATCGACGGCATCCCGCCCGCTCTGCACGGCCAGAACCGAATAGCCCAGCAGTTCCAGGATCTCCCGGACCACCTCGATGTTGATGTCCTCGTCATCCACCAGGAGGATTGTTTTACGGCCCGTGGAGACATCCGTCGAAGATCCTGCCTCTCCGGGAATTTCTCTGTCGGATGTGGGAAGATACATTCGAAAAACGGCACCATAACTCCTTTCACGCTCCACCTCGGCGCCTCCCCCCTGGCTCCCGATCATGCCATAGGCGGAAGCCGTTTCGAGGTCGGTTCCTCTTTCCATCTTCCCGGTCGTAAAAAAAGGTTTGAAGATCCGCTGCATTGCATGTTCATCCATATCCCCACCTGTATCGGTAACCGTAATGCAAACATTCCTGCCGGCGTCATCAAAACCCGGAGGAATGCCTGCCCACTCCGTACAACTCTATCGGTTCCAGGCTGAGCCGCTCACCTCCCGGCATTCCGGAATCTTCCGCATCAAGCTTCTGAACAGGTACGGGAGATTCTCTTTCAGCCTTTTCAAGCGCTTTCTTCAAGGACGCTTCAGGATGATTTCGCTGTTCTGATAGTCAACGGTTGCATTGAAATCCCGTAGAAAACTCAGTCCCAGGATCGCGTCAAAACCCTGGGCACGTGTATCCCGCTCCGTCACCAGAGCGGGCACATTTTCCTTGAAGACATCTCCAAGAGCCACCTTTGCAATCATCGATGTCCTGGCCTCAATGGAGCCTCCTGCCGTATGGACTTTTATCTTCCTGATGTCGTGGGAAGAAGGTTTCAGCTGTTTTGCCAGCGTCTCAGAAATCACCATATGGCTGGCTCCCGTATCGAACAGCAGATTAACGGGAACGGTATCATCAAGAACCCCTTGAACGATAATACCACCACCGGACGCTTGGTAAAAGGGAATCCGGTATTCATCGGCCTGCCAAGGCATCGGTTGCGGGGCTGTGAACGGAACGCGGACACGCTGCACACTCTCTTTCCAGCCCTTCTTATCCTCCGGGGGAAAGGCATCAGAAACATGGACGACCCCGTTTTCGTCAACCCAACGATAGAACTCACCGGCACTGAATGTTCCCGGGCACAGCCAGGCATAGAGCAACAGGATCATGCCTATTGCCATGGATAATCGCAGTCTGGATTTCGCTTTTCTTTTAGAGGGACCCTTCATCATTCTCCCGCCCGTTTTCTTGTTTTCCCGTTTATAGCGCCACTGAAATTCGACACGCGCCCCTCGGATCAGACACAGCTGCCGTCATCTGAAAAAGGATCTCTTTTTGGGGGATTCTATCATGGCAAAATCGAAATCCTTATTATAAAGTATTTATTATACAAAATATGCACCGGAAATGAATGGAATTCTCAATTATTATCTTTAAGGAGGGGGAAATATGTGGGCTGAAAACGGAATCTGCGAACTGACGCCAAATTCAGAAATTCAGAATAGAATCCATGCATTAAAAAAGAAAATGGCTGAGGCTGACATACGTTTTTCCATCATCATGGGAACTGTTGACCTTTTCTATTTTTCCGGGACGGCGCAACGCGGGTTCCTGGTTATTCACCTGAACGGCGCCCCCCTTCTGCTCGTGGAAAGGGACCAGGACCGTGCCCGTAGGGAATCCCCTTTGCCGGTCACCCCGATTTCAAGCCCGCGTGATGTGGGAAGCATCCTCTCCGAAAGGGGGATACTGAGTGGCCGTGGCGCCATGGAGCTGGATATCCTGCCCGTCTCTACATACAATCGCTTTTTAGGGATTCTCGGCGTCGACTCCTGCGCCGATCTTTCGCCGCTGGTCCGGGAGGTGCGGATGATCAAGAGCGAATTTGAAATCACCCAGATGAAACGATCGGGTGAAATCATGGATGCCGTCTTTTTCCGGGCCCGGGAGGTCATCAAGGAGGGAATGCGGGAAATTGATGTTGAAGCCGAGCTGACCGCGGAAGGCCGACGGCACGGCCACCAGGGCCTGCTTCGCATGCGCGGGTTCAATGCGGAAATGATGTGCCTCTACGTAATTTCCGGGCAGGCGGGCACCATTCCCACCGCCGTCGACGTCACCATCGCCGGGTTGGGCGTCACCCCTGCCCTTCCCCAGGGGTCATCCTTCAAGGTCATTGAGCGCGATCAGGCGATCATCCTTGATTATGGCGCAGGCTATAACGGCTACATCACCGACGAGACAAGGGCCTTCGTGATCGGCACGATCAGCGAAAAATTTAAACGGTCCCATGAAATCGCCAGGGAAATTATCGAAGAAACGGCGGCCTTTGCCAGGGAAGGTACCGAAAGCACCCGGATTTTTGAACATGCCCTCAGCAAGGCCAGGGGCGCGGGGCTTGAGGAGCATTTCATGGGGTATGGCAAAGGGAAAGTCGGTTTTGTAGGTCATGGCCTTGGACTGGAGCTCAACGAAATGCCCGTCATTACTCCCCGCCACCCCCAGATCCTGAAGGAAGGCATGGTCTTTGCCCTTGAACCGAAGTTCGTCTTTCCCGGAGAGGGAAGCATCGGCGTTGAGGCCGATTTCATCGTCCGCAAAGAAAGGCTGGAGCGTATTACCAGCCATCCCCTTGACCTTGTCCGCCTTTAATACCGGGGGTACTTCTTTTGCAACGTAATTTGCCGGATTTGCTGTTCCGGAGGGATTGGAGCGGCTTTTCCCCATGGACAAATTTTGTTGATAAAATTCCTGCATTATGCTTAAGGAACTCCGGCATGATGAACGCTTACAGCGGAAAGGGTTCATCCATCGGCCTCATTACAGTCTCCGGCAGTTTGCAAAGGATATGAAAACGAACATCGTCATTGTGGAAGACAGCCTGACACAGGCTGAAAAGCTGCGTTACACCCTTGAGGAGCAGGGGTTTCAGGTGCTGCATGCCCGAAATGGGCAGGAAGCGCTTCACCTGATATCCACAGACAAACCCGCCATCGTAATCAGCGATATCATCATGCCGGAGATGGATGGATTTGAACTCTGCAAACGCATCAAGTCGGAACCGGCGACAAAGGCCACACCGGTCATCCTGCTCACGGTCCTTTCGGATCCAAGGGATGTCATCCGGAGCTTGGAATGCGGCGCCGACAATTTTATTACGAAGCCTTATGATGAAGAAAACCTCCTGTCGCGCATCCAGTATCTGCTGAGCCAAAGGGAGCAGGGGAAACCGGAAGACGGCAGCTCCGACCCGGAAATCGAGATCCTGATCGGCGGGCAGAAATATTCCATCACGGCAAGCCGAAAGAGGATCCTGAACATCCTCATTTCCACTTATGAAACCGTTGTCAGGAAGAACCGGGATCTGCTCCGGACCCAGCAGGAATTGCGGATGCTCAATGAGCATCTGGAAAATCGAGTCCAAGAGCGTACGCGGAAGCTGATCGAGGAAATCAACAGGCGCCGCCAGGTCGAAGAGGACCTTCGTAAGCAGGAGCAGGATTTACGGAACAAGTCCAAGGTCCTGGAGGAAGTCAACACGGCGCTTCATGTCCTGATCAAGAACAGGGAAATGGACCGGGTCGATCAGGGGCAGAAGATCCTTTCCAATTGCAAGGAACTCATTCTTCCCTACGTCGAACAACTGAAGAAGCAGAAACTACCCCCCCATCAAATGACCTGCGTCGAAATCATCGAAGCGAATCTGCAGAATATCATCTCACCCTTTCTTCAGAGCCTCAGCTCCGAACTGGCCAATCTGACTCCCAAAGAGGTTCAGGTTGCCAATCTGGTCAAAGAAGGAAAAACAACCAAAGAAATATCCGAACTTCTGAATCTTTCCATACGCTCTGTTGAATCCCACCGGGACAACATCAGAACCAAACTGGGAATCAACAACGAAAAAATCAACCTTCGGTCCTATCTCCTGTCTTTTTCCTGACAAACAGCAGCATTTTACTGGCAGAGTTTCCGTAGTCAAGCCGTATTGCGCCTTGCCTCCCGATTGTGGCATCATCGCCCCTTGAAAAATAAAGGAGGCTCCATTAAGTGTTGTCAAAGGCGATTTCCTGCTCCGGCTGTGGACATGAGGGTCCAAGAGATATGCCCGGGGCCCTGCGCGAACAATTCGAAAAGGATTTCTTTTCTTCCCGGGGACATGACCCTTATACCGGAATGCTTCTGTACCGCTGCCCCAGCTGCGGTGTTGTCGTTGCTGTTGATCCGGAAGAGGTATTGGGGGACGGACCTCTTCAGGGGCATCCCCGCTCTTTGACTTCCGCAGTTGCATGTGCTACGGGGAGATCGTTTCCTCTTCCAGTTCTCGGGGGGCTGTTCTCGGGGTTGACGCTCTTTTCCCTTTTTGTAAAACTTTTTCAGCAGGGATTTTTTATTCCGTAGCAGGTTGATATCGAAGGATACTCAAAAGGGTCGCTTCTTTGACTTGACGAAAGGATGAAAGAGGATCATCGACTTTTCTTCCATGGGTCGCATCGTGATACTTTTCGGCCTGATTCTGACGGCTGTCGGATTTCTGCTCCTGCTGGCAGGAAAAATTCCCTGGATTGGAAGACTCCCGGGAGATTTTTATTTCCGCGGCAAGCAGGTTACCTTTTATTTCCCTCTGACAACCAGCCTTCTCATCAGCCTCATCCTGACCCTGCTCCTGTGGCTGATCAGCAGGAGATAATCACGATCCCGCATCCCGGCGCCATTGCCAGAGACTTTCTCCTCGATTGGCAGAGCAGGAAATTCCGCCTGCGGGGCGGCCGCCTCTCCGCAGGGATGTTCATCGTTGATTCGAACCGGTGAACACAGACGGAACGGGCCTGCCAAAAGCAGTGGGAGTAATGTCAGCCTATCCCCAGAGGATCAATCCCGTCTCATGTTTGGACGCCAGCCTGTCATTACATGGCAGAACGCGGATTCCGTAGGAGTGCGGCCCATTGCGCCGAATACGGTATTCCGCGGTAAAGATGAGAGAACCGTTCAGCAGGTTGCTCACCCTCTTCAGGGGAACCCGGTCCGGAGTTCCAAGGAAGCCATACCCATCATCACGCCCGATGAAAAGCTCCACATAAATTTCCTCCGGACTCAGCTTCCCCGGATCAATGCGTGCCGTAACCACCAGGGGCTGATCCACCACGATGGTATCGCCTTGAATCCCCTCCACACTGATGTCCAGCAGGTGGAGCGAGGAAAATCGCATGGGAATGGTGCTTTTCCACTGGGCAATTTCCCTGGCCAGCCTGTAGCCGGACTCGCTGAGCTCGGCGCTGCGCTGCACCGTAGGCAGGTACATCTCGTCATAATACTCCTGAAGCATTCTCTCGGTATTGAAGCGGGGGGCCAGGGTATGAATGGATCGTTTGATCATGGCAATCCATTTATCAGGGATCCCCGCCGTATCCCGGTCATAGAACAGAGGAATTACGGAATTCTCCAGTATGGAATAAAGGGAAAGGGCGTCTTCTTCATCCGCGCCGGCATCATCTTCCAAACGATCGCGAACAACCGGACCAATGGTCCAGCCGTTTTCTCCATCGAAACCCTCCGCCCACCAGCCATCGGAAATGCTCAGATTCAAAACGCCATTATAGATCACCTTTTCTCCGCTGGTTCCACTGGCCTCATGGGGTCTCCGAGGTGTGTTCAGCCAGACATCCACGCCCCGGACCAGATGACGGGCCACATTGATATCGTAATCATCGAGAAAAATGATCTTTCCCCTGAAAGCCTCTCTGTTGCACATTGCAATGACCTTTTTGATCAGGGTTTTCCCCATTTCGTCGTTGGGGTGCGCTTTCCCAGCAAATACCAGATGGACAGGCCGAGTGGGATGGTTCAGGATTTTATCCAGGCGTTCCAGATCGGACAGGATCAGGTCCGCCCTTTTATACGGGGCAAAACGGCGCGCAAAACCGATCATCAGGGCCGTGGGGTTGATTTTGGAATAGAGCTCCTCCCGCCAGGTTTTGGAGTATCCATACCGTGACCAGTGCCGCGAGATGTGGTTCCGGATGTAATCGATCATTCTCTGCTTGAGCTCGTAACGGGTGCGCCACAGCATGGCATCGGGAATATCCCAGACTTTTTTCCAGGTTTCCGGATTGGTAATGGAATTTTGCCAACCCCGCCCGAAATAAAGATCGAAAAGCTCCCACACCTTCGGTGCAATGTAGGAAGCCATGTGCACCCCGTTGGTCACCGTTCTGATGGGGATGTCCAGTTCGTGAAAACCCTTCCAGACATCGCGCCACATGCGGCGTGCCACCCGGCCGTGAATCTCGCTGACTCCGTTGCACATATGGCTCATTTTCAGGCCGAGAACCGTCATGAAGAACGGCTTGTCATCGCCGGCTTCCTTCAATCCCAGGTCATAGAACTGTGACCAGGATATTCCCGCCCACTTGACGAAATTCGAAAAATAATGCTCGATGAGATCCTTGTTAAACCGCTCATTTCCCGCTTCCACGGGCGTGTGCGTGGTAAAGACGGTGTTGCTCCGAACCACCTCGCTGGCCTCATCAAAATTGAGGCCTTCCTCGGTCATCAGGAGCTGAATCAAACTGAACACAAGAAACGCGGAATGGCCTTCATTGAGGTGATAGAGGCTGGGCTTGATGCCCAGTTTTCTGAGCAGCCGAATGCCTCCCGCCCCCAGGAGAAGCTCCTGCTCAATGCGCGTTCTCTGGTCTGCAGGATAGAGGCGCCCCGTTATGTTCCTGTCCTGGGGGGTATTGCCGGGGACATCGGAGTTGAGCAGATAAAGAGACAGCCGGCCGACCTGCACCTCCCAGATATTCGCATAGAGGGTCCGCCCCGGAAGCTCAAGGGAAATCTGAACCTCTTCTCCCTTCTCATCCTGAACAATCTGGAGGGGCATATTGGAGAAGTCGCTTTCCGGATATTCTGCGATCTGCACCCCGTCCTTATCGATAAACTGTTTGAAATACCCGCTGCGGTAAAGCAATCCGACACCCACCAGCGGGATATTGAGATCGCTGGCTGTTTTGATGTGATCACCCGAAAGGACCCCCAATCCCCCCGAATAAATGGGCAGGCTTTCATGAAGTCCGTATTCCGTAGAGAAATAGGCAACGGGCGCAGACCACTTGATTTCCGGTGATTTTGAAAGGCGCGGACAGAGAGTTTTGTCCGTCATGTAACGGTCGAACTGCTGCATAACGGATTCGTAGAGGCTCATATAAACCGAGTTGTTTCTGGCTTCAACCAGCCTCTCAGCCGAGACGGTTTCCAGCATGCGTACAGGATTGTTCCCCATTTCCGTCCAAAGCTGGGGATCCAGGGCGGCAAAGAGTTCGAGGGCACTCGGATTCCATGCCCACCACAAATTATAGGCCAACTCCCTCAAACGGGAAATTTCGCGGGGCAGGTTCGCCACGGCCGTGAAACGGCGGAAATGAGGCTGGGTCGAAACCGTACCGGCGAAGCTGTGGCGAAAGGCGGTCCGGTAGTCTACCAGGGCAAGTTTTTCCGTGTATTCCCGGGAAACGGCCTCCGCCTTATCATAGGCCGCGTTATAATACTTGAAGAATTCAACCCAATTGGCCCTTGACGCGATCGTCCAGGCACTCTCCCGCCTCTGCTGCATTTCAATTTCAGTCCAGGAAAGGAACTCCTTCAAAATGTTGAACAGGTCATCGGTGATGGCATAAGGCTCCCGCCCTTTCCGCTTCAGGATCATGACGCCGCCATGCTCGGTAAAGGACGATTGCACCCAGAGGCCGAAACCCGCCTGATCCGTCGAAATCGTGGGAACGGCATGGGCGGAGCTTTCCTGCGGCGTATATCCCCACGGTTCATAATAAGACGGAAAGACGCCAAGATCGCATCCGGCAAGGGCTTCATCGTAGGTCAGGTTGATCAGGCCATCGTGCCCGTTCAAATAGGCGGGAACAAAGATCATATTGATCCTGTTCTGGGGAAGGTTCTTCAGCCCGAGGCGGTTGCTCGTTTCCAGGATCGGGTCTGAGGCTTCGTAATGCAATCGATGGGTGCAGATGGGAGGGGTACCCGTCTCCACTTTCGCGTAGTCGCTCTGCAGTGCCGGAATCAAATCGGTATGGCCGCCAAGGATGAAAAAAAACACCAGCAGCGACTGTTCACCCTCCATTTCCTTTTCCAGGCGGCCGAGGGCTTCGAGGAAGATGTCAATTCCCTTGTTGTGAAATTCATACCTCCCCGAGATCGCCATGATCTTCGTATCACCGGGCAGATCCTTTTTCAGAAACCGGGAGGCGGCTTTGAGGAGCCTCATGCGGGACCGCAGAGCCGGTCTGCGGTCCTGGACAAGGTCCGGTATCTGCTCCATATCCAGTCCATTGGGTGTAATGATGTCAGGATAGCGGCCGAGAAAATTTTTTGCCTCAAGGGCGGTAATTTCACTAACGGTCGTCAGGCATCCGGCTTCCCGCGCCGTGGCCACCTCCATGGAATATTTAGCCGTAATATTATGGGTATTTGCTTCTCTCAGGGGAGAGATATGGTCCATGGAGGCATAGATGTCCATCCCCGATCCCGCCAGCGTCCTTCCCAAGATCGTAGAATGGGTTGTAAAGACCGTTCCGATTTCAGGAATGGCTTTTTTCAGGAAGAGGAGCCCCGCCCCGGTCATCCACTCATGAAACTGCGCGATCGCCGTCCCGCCTTGGGGTCGGACCACGAGATTATAGACCGTTTCGATGACCTCTCCGCAGGCATGGCTGAACATGACGGGTTCCGTATAATCCCAGCCGCCGGCAATGGAATCCACCCCGTAATCTTCCCACATCCGGTAAAGCAGTTGATCCTTATTGTATTTCAGTCCGAAATTGACCAGGATGACCTTGGGCTCCCCGGGAATTCTCCAGCGCCCGAGACGACAGGGGATGTCCTTGATGGCCGCCCCTTCCCGGATCCTGTTCCAGCATTCTTCATCGGTTTCCTCAAAATCAAGGTTGGTTTTCAAATCCGGCCCGAGAAGATAATAATTTTCGCCGAAAACCTTCAGGGCTTCCCGGATTTTGCTGCTGATCACCGTATAGATTCCACCGACCTTGTTGCATGTCTCCCAGCTGCACTCAAATAGATATCTGTTTTGATGTTCATCCATTTTCTAACTCCTTTGATCTGTAAGGCATCCGGGACATACCTTCAAAGCGCTGTTCCAGGCTGATCTTCCGGAAAACACAGAAGGGGACATTTTTTTCGCCTTCGATTCAATCTTAATGACAGGATCGCATCCATTCCATGACCGTCTCGAAGCACCGAAAGCCCGTCCCTCCCGCCATTTCCGAAATTCTGCCCTAGCAGAATCCATACCCGGAACTTTCAGCGGATAGACCTTGAAGATAGGGACGGTTCCATATCAGGGGGCTGAAACGTTCCAGATATTCCATCTTCATTCACTGGAGTTTGAAAATCGAAGAATGCACAACCTTTCGGTTTAGAGATTGGCCGGTGCGGGAGCCTATAAAGACGCCGGCAGATAGATCGTAAAGGTCGTTCCCACTCCCACTGTTGATGACAAGGACATATATCCGTCATGCTTCTTGATGATGGAATAGCAGATGGCCAATCCAAGCCCCGCCCCCTTGACGTTTTCCGCAGGTTTTGTCGTAAAATAAGGGTCAAAAACTTTGCTCTTGTATTCCTGGGGAATGCCCACCCCATGGTCATGGCAGGAAATCCGGATATAGGGCCCCTCTTTCAGGGAAGGCACTTCCTCGGCCGCAACCGTCACATTTTCGGCACGGATGAGGATGGAGCCCCCTTCCGGCATGGCCTCCTGAGCATTCATGATCAGCTGGCGAAGGACTTTCTGCATTTGCCCCACATCAATCTCCAGAGGCCACAGGGAATCGATAATTTCGAATTCGCAGCGGACGTTTGAACCGCTGAGGAAGAGGGCCACCGTATCCCGAAGAAAGGGGGCTACCATGACTTTTTTCCGCAGGGGACCTCCAGCCTGGGCAAAAGTGGTCAATCGATTCGTCAGCTCCTTGCCCTGAAGACATATTTTTTCCGCCTGAATCATTTTTTCGTAAACCGGGTCATCAGAGGCAAGATGGAGCTTCGCAAGGGACACGTTACCCAGGATGGCAGCCAGCAAGTTATTGAAATCATGAGCAATACCACCAGTCAGAATACCGACGGACTCAAGCTGCCTCGCCTTGAGCATCTCTTCCTCCCTGTGCTTCCGATCCGTAATATCATGGATCAGAAAGTACAGGAGCTGCTCTCCCGAAATCTCAATCGGGCCGATATAGGCTTCGATATCTCTGACCTCACCGTTTGCAAGGCGGTTCAGAAAATAGAAGTGCCCGCATTCCCGCTTTCTCGCCCTTTCCATATCCCGTAAAAGATGCTCTCGAGACAGGATGCAGATGTCATCGATCGTTTTCGATTTCAGGCCATCTGTACTGTAGCCGTAGAACTGGCAGGCCGCCGAATTGGCATCCACGATCCTCCCTGTATTGGGATTAATGAGCAGCATGGACCCGACATGTTCTTCAAAAAGACAGCGGTAACGGGCCTCACGCTCCAGGAGTTCCTCCTCATCGCGCAGGCGATCGCCAATATCCCGGACGATCACCTCGATGAGCTTTCGATGCTTCTGGGTAAAAGCGCTGGCGCTCGCTTCAACGGGAAAGACGGTTCCATCCTTCTTTTTATGGAGCCATTTCCGTATATTCAATTTCGGCGATTTCAGCAGAAGAGCCGCCTTGTCCGCTTCGGCGGAAATATCCAGGATGCCGAGTCCCGCCATTTCCTCGGAGCTGTATCCATAAAGGTCAAGAGCGGCCGCATTGGCGTCGAGAATGGATCCCGTTTTTCTCTCAAAAAGAAAGATAGGGTTGGCTGCATATTCGAAGGTCCGCCGATAGCGCTGTTCATTCTCCTTCAAGGTCAGCATCTGCCGTGAGGCGGTATTATTCCGGCAGAGTCCGACCAGGGCGATCAATTGACCGTTCGCATCAAAAAGGCCCTTGTTGGACTGCTCGATGAATCGCTCCCGTCCCTTCTGATCAATGATCTTGTATTTGTAACTGCGGGCGACGTTCCCCTCGAGCAAAGCCTCCCAATTTTCCTTGCAGTAGTCGAAATAGTCGGGGTGAATGATATCCCTGAGAAAAAGGGGCTTCCGGTAAAAATGTTCTGCCGGGTAGCCGAACACATCGGTAATGTTGGGGCTGACGTATTCGTAGACGCCCCCGGGAATCCTGAGCAGAAGAATCGCATCATTGAGGTTTTCGAGAAGGAGGCGGTACCTTTCCGGCCCTTGAAGAATA
>JAVETB010000144.1:0-4283 GCA_034006265.1 Syntrophus sp. (in: bacteria)
GTGCAAACGGGCCTGATTCTGTACATTTCGACAACATGCCTCGAAATGGGAGAGGCCGCACATGACAGGGTCTTCCGTGTTCGCGACGCCTAAAAAAGGCTCCAGGCTGCAGCCTGGTAATCCAAGAAACGACCATCAGCCAGAGAGTCCCCCTGTACATTGCATGCCCGGCCTGCCAGATCCTTCACGCCTTTCCCCTCCTTCTCCTCTTTGCGTGGCATCACCGACCCCCGGGCCGAAATTCGCAGAAGAACAGCAATCCATGAGCACATCCGTGAAGCCATGGTGCGCGTTGACGGAGGAATCCGTCCCGGCCGGTTCCCCTGCCGGGAATCGGCGGCCAGAACATGGATGATGATCGGAACCTGACCCATCGGCAGAAAAGCACTGCGTAAAGGCGAGGCGGATCCTGACCCTCGAAAAGCTCCTGAAGGGAGCGCTGTTCCGCGGCGGCCTTTGAACCTGGCCGCATCGCAGAGCCCTGAAAATGAGTCTGGATAGTTCATGAAACGGTTTACTTGCTTGTTCCCGTTGATTTGCGCCGGGTTATTCGTTCTGCTGGCCGGATGGCCGGTTCGGGCCGAGTGGCCTCAAGGAAGAAGCCGGGTTCTCATCATCCATTCCCATCACTCAGGCCTCACCTGGACCGATGAGATCATGAACGGAATCCGGGACATCTTCGCGGCCAGCGACCCCGGTATCCAGATCAGCGCCGAATACCTGGACTCCCGGCGTTATCCCAAGTCTGATCTTTCCCGTAGAATCCGGGATTTGCTTCTTGAAAAATTAAGGGGCACAACGCCGGATCTGGTGATGGTTTCGGATAATAATGCCCTCGAACTCGTTCTGGAACACCGGGATCGGCTTTTTCCCGGCATACCGATCGTCTTTTGCGGAATCAACGATTTCAGCCCGGCCATGATTTCACGCTGCCCCGAAATCACAGGAGTTGCTGAAGATCTTTCAATTGTTGAGACGGTGAATCTTGCGCTCCGTCTGCACCCCGACACCGGGGAGATTGTCGTGATCGGGCGGACCAGTGTGGCGGCAGACAGGTATAATCGAGACAGCTTCATCGCTTCGCTGCCGAGGCTGCCTTCTCATCTGAAGGTCACGTTCTGGGACGACCTGCCGGGCCCTGAATTGAAATCAAGACTGGAGACGCTCGAAAGCGGCACGGTCCTTTTCATCAACGGACTGATCACGGACCAGTCCGGCCGGCAGATGATGTACGGAGAAACAACAAAATGGATCTCCCAATACAGCCAGGTGCCTGCTTATTCGTTCTGGGAGGTCTATCTCGGCTACGGCATTGTGGGAGGCAAGCTGGTAAGCGGTTATCGGCAGGGCCGGATGGCCGGACAACTGGCCCTGCGCATCCTCCATGGTGAGCGTGCCGACCGCATTCCCGTGGTGGCCGGTCTGGCTGCCAATCATTACATGCTTGATTTCCGTCAACTGGAAAGATTTCGCATCCCCCTGTCAAAAGTCCCGCAAGGCACCCTCTTCGTCCATCGCCCTGATTCGTTTTACGACCGGCATAAAACTCTTGTCTGGACAATCGTCTCCGTCGTCGCAGTGCTGGGGGCTCTTGTGATTCTGCTTAGTACGGCCATCCTGCATCGGCGTAAAGCCGAACGAGCGATGAAGGTCAGCGAGGAACGGATACGGCTCTTTTTTGAACGCCAGATTGTCGGGATGGCCATCACATCGCCTGAAATGGGCTGGCTGCAGGTCAATGACAGGTTATGCCGGATGCTGGGCTATTCCCGGGAGGAGCTCCTGCAGAGAACCTGGGCGGAATTGACCCATCCTGACGATCTCGCGGCCGACATCGAACAGTTTAAGCGGCTCCTTGCCGGCGAGATCAACGAGTATACGCTGGAAAAGCGGTTCATCCGCAGGGACGGGGCCATCATCTTCACGGATCTTTCTGTTGGCTGCGTCCGGAATGAGAGGGGGCGTGTGGACTACGTCCTGGCGTTGCTGGAGGACATCACGGAGCGTAAGGAGGCTGCCGGAGAGCGGGAAAAGCTGCAGGAGCAGCTTACCCAGGCTCAGAAGCTGGAGTCCATCGGCAGGCTTGCGGGTGGCGTGGCCCATGACTTCAACAATATGCTCACCGCGATCCTGGGCCATGTGGAACTGTCGATGAGGCTGTGTACCCCGGAAGGACCGATCTACGCAAGCCTCAAGGTGATCGAGGAGTCCGCCCTCCGCTCCGCCGGTCTTGTCAGGCAGCTGCTGGCCTTTGCGCGCAGACAGACCGTGGCGCCCAGGGTCCTGGACGTGAACGACACCACCGTGAGCATGCTCAAGATGCTGCAGCGGTTGATGGGCGAAAGCATCTCGCTCGTCTGGCTGCCCAAGAGGGGCCTGTGGCCGGTCAAAATCGACCCTTCACAGATCGACCAGCTGCTGGTCAATCTGTGCATCAACGCCCGGGACGCTATTCCCGGGGTGGGCAGGGTCACCATCGAAACCGGGAATAAAGTCTTGGACGGGGCTTATTGTGCCGTCCACCCCGACTGTGTCCCGGGAGAATACGTGATGCTGGCCGTAAGTGACGACGGCGACGGAATCGGCAAGGATGCCCTGGGCCACATCTTTGAGCCCTTCTTTACCACGAAGGAGCCGGGGAGGGGGACCGGTTTGGGGCTGTCTACGGTTTACGGCATCGTCAAGCAGAACAACGGATTCATCCATGTCTGCAGCGAACCCGGCAAGGGTTCGACCTTCAGGATATACCTGCCCCGGTTTGCAGGGGAAGCCGGAGAGCAGACGGCGGAAAGCAAGGCGGAACTGCCTGGGAGCCGGGGGGAGACCGTTCTTCTGGTGGAGGATGAGGCCGTGATTCTGCACGTCGGACAGGCGATGCTGGAAGCTCTGGGCTATCGGGTGTTGACCGCCGACACGCCGGGCAAGGCGCTTCAGCAGATGAGAGCCCGCAGTGGCGAGATAGATCTCGTTCTCACCGACGTGGTCATGCCGGAAATGAACGGACGGGAGCTGGCAGAACGGCTTCTTGATATCAAACCCGGCCTGAAATGCCTGTTCGCATCCGGTTACACGGCCGATGTCATTGCACGCGACGGTGTGCTGGAGGAAGGTGTTGTTTTCATTCAGAAACCGTTTTCCATCAAAAACCTGGCCGCCAAGGTGCGGGAGGCACTGGAGCAGGAGTAAGGGTGCCCCCTGATCTCGTCGCGGGCTATCTTCCAGATCCGCTGTGGCCTGCGGAGCGTGGATGCCCTTCCCGTCGCCCTCCGTGCCATGCTCGCCGGAAAGCGCTCCCTCACCGGGTGCGAATCCGCCCTGCCGTTAGTCCGACCCTTTCCTGTGCCGACCGTATGACTCCCAGATGATATCCTTCTCGCCACCCGCCGGCGAAAACGGCCGGAACATGGGCGCTTTCGCCTCAATAGGGTTCCTGTCCGCCGGTTCAGGGCGGTCAAGCAGCTGTTCCGGATCAGCCTTCCATCATCACACATCCGGAAGGAGATGCCCTTGAAATCAGGGATGGCATGTCTCTACGGCTTCTTCTGCCCTCGATGCGGCAGTTGCGGGTGCGGAGAACGTTCAGAGTCTGAGATACAAATAGAGCAAAGAGGTAAAAAGAGCTGGCGTTATATTCTGGACTGTACTATAGATGTAAGTTACAATGTAGCTAGAATATAAGATTATATGTTTCAACTGGGTATAAACAGAGTTGAGGAAGCGATACGCCCCGTCCTTAAAGGGTTCTTGTTTTGGAACAAAACCCATATATTACACTTTTTCTTTTTAAGAAGGAATGGGGGCGGTCGTCGTTGAAGGGGAATTTTTGTCCAACAAACAGGGATTTTCTGTTGACCTTGTCCGTGGAATGTGTAATTGGTTACAATGTGATTGTTTTATAATTATGAGTTGAGCAGTATAATCTATTAGAGAAAGGAGGGTCGAGAAAAAGAAATAGAATCTAGAAGTATTTGTAATGGGGAGAAAAGACGATGTTAAAGAAATTGACAACAATGACCGGATCGTTTTTTCATTTTACAGATTAAACATGGCATTTATAAAATTGCAAAAATTTTCATCTGTTTTTGTTGCAACTGGTAAGTTGACTTATTGGTTCCAAGATTTTTAAAAAAGGGGAGGCAAAAATATGGCAGATGAGTATGTTGTGAAACGCAGTTTCAATAGTCTTATAACGACAGGAATTGTTGCCGTTGTGTTAACTGTTATTGTAAGTCTTCTTTACTGGCCTGTCTGGGGCTGGATATCCAAAGCCGTTATTCTGGCGT
>JAVETB010000036.1:0-27563 GCA_034006265.1 Syntrophus sp. (in: bacteria)
GCGCCGGATTATGGGGCACCCGGCCAAACGAATTCAGGAGCTGCTGCCGGATCGCTGGCTGGCCGCTCGACATAAGGATGCCGGGAATGTAGCCGGCGCGCAAGATGGGCTGGGTTGACGGTTACGCTGACAAAATCATTAACAAGGCACAGGCCAGAACGGAGGGTACGGTCTTGGAGCGTCATTACAACAAATACCAATACCTTAAGGAGCTTCGCGAACTATTCGGAATCGTCGAAAAGGAAATCCTGCGAATAATCGGTCAGCCGCCGACTCCGGCCAAAGTGATCAATCTAAGAAACCGATGATCAGCATGCCCCCTTGCCACGCACTCCTCAGACCAGAAATCCTAAACATCCCCCAGCCTGAGCTGATCCCTGCTGGAATTTATTAGTAACGGTCATTACTGTAACTTCCAGCAGGGATTCTCGTAACCATTTGATCCGCCTTTACATGCACCGCCACTCTCTCGAACCAGCAATCATAAATGACCCCGAAAAGAACACGAAGGTGAACAATCTGATCGATACTGGTTGAGTTGAATTACTTATCTTTCTGTGCGGTTCACGAATTGACCACGTTAGACGAATTAAGATGTTTCAACATTCGTCCTGCAACCCTTTTGAATACGGCCAATTTATCGTCCATGGTATCTCCAGGAACAACAGGGAAATCATGAAAAAAATCCCGAATGTCTTCCCAAAAAATCCTGTCCAATTTGTTATCCAAAAGAATCTTAACGCATTCCTTGCTTAACAGCATGCTTTCCGATAGCGTCAAACCACAATCGCAATCCCTATATTCATACTCAATTTCAGAAAAATCATAACCAGCAGTTCTGAGAAAAATATTATGAATAATCGAAAAAACAAAATCATGACCACATCCATAAGAAAACAGATGTGCAGCCTCATGGATATATGTTTCTCTCATTTCTTTTACCGAAAACAGTTTGCCAATATCCATAAAAATTAACGGCCATTCGATCTCGCCTTCAAGAAATACACAACCTCTCAAATCGTCCAGATCACAGAAAATAACAGGATAGTTTGGCATTTCATATTTTTCTACAAGATCACAAAGTTCTTCGATTTCTGATGCTGCAATTTGTTTTTTTTCAAGGATAGAATGGTCAAATTCAATAGTAAGAATTTTGCTACCACAAGTAAAATCAGTGATTGATGGCTGACTTTTTAAAGAAAAAGCCCTGATTTTAGAAGTTTTGTTTCCCGCAAAGTTTTTCATAGTTCCTCCTTAAAGTAGTTTTTTAGCCATTGTTTTTTACGAAATATTTTCAAGAATTAACCATATATCAATATTCATTTAAACTTCACCGGTATAAACATTTTTATGACGTCATGAAAACCACCGTATTTCAAGTCAATCCATTGTCAATAGAGTTTTTTTATATTTTTTTCTAATTTTATAAATTTTTTGTGCTAGTCAAAAAACCAGGAAATAGTATCGTCTGTGTCTAAATAAGACATTGTCCTAACAGGACTCAGTGGGCTTCCCTTTTCAACCTGAGGGGGCCGGTCTTTCAATCCCCCTACACCCGGCTGTTACTTCCACCAACCCCATCCCGCGCTGCGGAGACTGACCTGCTTTCGGCCTTGCGCATCCTGCATAAACAGATCACTTACAGCACCCAGGTGCGCTTCGACTACCGCAACCTGGAATGAGTCGCTATCAGCCGCACCGTCGATCTGCGGTAGAGATCCCTTCGCAGGCCATCCAGCGCGGTTTCATCGATGGCGGCCCGGATTGCCCAGGCGGTCGTCAAATCCATCTCCGGTCTCCTATTGTGTTGACGGACGATATACGGGGAGTTTGCGCAGGACCTCCTCGACCTTGCTCAGCACTTGGATCTCTCCGGTCATGGGGGTTTCGGGATAGGCGGGATTTCCGCGAGCAGGGCATCCCCGGTCGCGGTACGACGAGCCAGCTGCTGCACGCGGGTTCTCCCCGTCACGTCGCGACAAAGAAGCGCCCTAGAGGAAGAGCGAAAAGGGAGAGTGGAGGCGGAAGAAAAACAGTTGGATGTGGAGGGGAAGAAGGAGGAACCAGAAAAGACCGTCAAGCTTTCGAGGCGGTTTGTTGTAACCGGCACCGACGATTAAACCCCAAAACGTCCTTTAGCCGGCCACCGCAGAGTTTGGAGCTGGGAGGATATTCGAAGGTGCTTATGGATTCGCTCCCAACGTAGCCCCGTCGGCGATTCTTACGCCGGTGGCTGGGCTGGTCAAACTGGGCTTGCGGTTCTCAAGCCCCTGGATTTATCCGTGGGGAGGTCGGCTGCAACACCTAGGTTCCAGCTTTCTTGATCTCGGCGTACATGGCATCCGGTGCCAGATCGATTTCGCCGGGCCAAGTCACCGCACCGTGCTCGACAAACACTTGATTGAAGAGCGCGGAATCGGCGAGGGCGGCGAAGACCCCGGCGCTAGGCGAATGAACAAGGGCGGACAAATCTACCAGCCCTTCGGTGCCATCCACAAATTGGACATACAGCCGGAAATCCGGCAGAGCATCCATGGCTGCCACACGCCACGGCATTCGCGGTTGGATGGGCGGCGTTACGGCAAGGGGCGAATCTTGCGGGGCAACTGGTTTCGGGCTCATAGTTCCCAATCCTCCATCGTTTAAAATAGCCGTTCCCGAGACGATTTCCCGAACAATCTAACCGGGGATCGAGTCTGTCAGGCGGCCACGTCGGCAACCCAGCCTTTATGGTTGTGACTGATCGCCACCCGCCGATGCACATAGGGGCTGCGGGGAAAGCGAGAGGTTCGCCATCTCGTCAAAGTAGGTTTCAATCCGGCGTTTATGGACCACCAGGCTGCGAAGCAGCAGCTCATGCCGACGATTTTTCCTTCGTCCCGAAAACACCCCATGCTCGATGCGGCCAAGAACCTTAAGCAACTCCTCTTCTCCTTCCGCCCGCGTCAGGATGTCGATCGGCGTCTGTCCGCCCATTGCCGTGATTCTCGTCGTCAACCATTCCGCCGCACTGGCCTCGTCACCGAAAACCTCCAACGCACGGCATCGGATAGTCTCCGGAACGGTTTGAAAAGCCGCCCGGTCGAGGACGGCTTTGATTTGCGTAAAAGAAGCATCATCCGGAAGTTCTCCCAGGTCGACGATCACCTGCCGCAGCAAGGGGCCTTGGCGGTTTTCTGTGTCCTGACCTGAGCTCCGTGTCCGCCTTTCTTGCCGGTCTACGATCTTGTCGTGAATAACGATTCCGAAAACGATCAGCAAAATGATGGTCAGACAGAGATAGATTACCATCAGGGGTTCCATCGGACGTTCTCCTTTTTGTCATGATAGCAACTTGGATGTCCTATCAAGGATGGGCCTCGCCATCTCCGCCTTCAGCGCATCTCGATGGCGACCAAGGCGTGAAGCCAGCAGGCGAAGTCGCCGATGGTCTTGCGCTCGTCGGTCAGCAGGGCGCGCCAGGCGTTGTCCTCCCCGGCCTTGGCCATGTTGCGGCTGAGGATGTTGCAGGCGTCGATGAAGGCGTTGTGGGCGAGAGTGCGGCCCCGGTCTTTTTCGAGCCGTTCCTCGGTCGAGAGCAAGGCCCAGGTCGCCCGGATATGGGCGTAGTCCACCGCCTTGCGGTAGAGATCCCTACGCAGGCCATCCAGCGCGGTTTCATCGATGGCGGCCCGGATTTCCCGGGCGGTCGTCAGGTCCATCTCCGGTCTCCTTTTGTGTTGACGGACGCTATACGGGAAGTTTGCGCAGGACTGCCTCGATCTTGCCCAGCACCCGGATCTCCCCGGTCAGGGGCGTTTCGGGATAAGCGGGATTCTCCGCGAGCAGGGCATCCCCGGTCGTGGTACGACGGGCCAGCTGCCGCACACGGATTCTCCCCGTCTCGTCGCGACACAGAAGCCGGTCCCCCAGCCTGGCCGGTTCGTCCCGGACCAGCAGCACATCCCCGGGATGGATGACGGGAAACATGCTCTCGTCCCGCATCCGGTAAGCAAAGCTCATCCCCTCCACCTCGGGAAACCCGACCCAGCCCCTGGGCGCGACGTCTCCGCCCATCTCTTGCAACTGATCGTCCCCGAATAGCGGAAGCGCATGTTTCGTCGGGCCGTCCGGCTCGCCGGCAATCAGTTCATTGAGATCGGCCCCGAAGAGCTTGCGCACGGCGACGAGAAATTCCACATCCGGCTGCCGGTTCCCTTTCTCCAGCCGGTTCATGGCCGCCGGCGCCAGCCCGACCTTCTCCGCGAACTCCTTCTGTGAAAGTCCTGTTCGGACACGGAACAGCCGGATTCGTTCGGCAACATTTATTTCCATAAAAGAACTCCTGTTGAGGTTTATTGTCGCAGTACGACATCAGATTTCTTATAGCAAAAAAAAGTTCTTTTTTGTGCAATTTTATCTATTGATTTCTTTTCGGTCAATGCTAGCGTGGAATTACGTCAAGCAACTTTGTTCCACTTTCCTCAACCGAAAGGAGTCATGCATGAGAATCCCGCAAAACGAAGCCGAATGGTCGCAATTTCTGCAACAGGCCGGTCTGGAGCTGCTGGCCTACGTTCCGGCCGCCGCCACCGATCAGGCCCTCCTGTCCATCCGCTGCCATAGCTGTCGGGCGGAAGAGCACTCGGTTCGCGCCGGGAACCTGATCCGTCGCAAGGTTCTCTGCCGGAAGTGCAGCCCCCGGCAAAGCTACACCACCGAGCGGATCAAGGACGTGATCGCCGCCAACGGTGGCCTCTACCTCGGCGGCGAGGTTACGAGCAAAGAGTCGCTGGTCTGGATGAACTGCCCGGGTTGCGGACGGGAGGCGACCAAGACGGCCCACGACGTGATCCGGCGCCCGGAGAGCTGCGCCCAATGCCGGCTGGAAAAAGCCCGGAAGACCGTTTTGACGGTCAACCAGAACCTCGCAAAGGCTCAACAAATCGCTGCTGAACGCGGCGGAAAGTGCCTGACCACGGAGCCTCTGATCTCCACGACCGACCCCCTCCGGTGGGAATGCGCCATGGGGCACACCTGGGAGGCGACTCTCGGCAGCGTCGATGGCCAGGGAACCTGGTGCCCGACCTGCAACACCAGCCGGAGTGAAAATCTGGTGCGGGCTATTTTGGAGGCCGCTTTTGATGTGCCTTTCCCCCGGCAGCATCCGGCGTTTTTGCAGGGATTGGAGCTGGATGGATTTAGCTCGGAACTCAATCTGGCTTTCGAGGCGAACGGCGTTCAGCATCATCAGCGGTCGCCCATGTTTCACGCTTCGGAGCAGGATTTTCAGAAACAGCAAGAGCGCGACCATAAAAAGCAAGAGCTCTGCCGCGAGGCGGGCATCACCCTGCTCGTTATTCCGCACTCGGTGACCGATGTTGGGGCTTTGGAAACCCGGGGCTACATCGCGGAGCAGCTGGCAGTCCACGGATTTGTGCCGCCCCACGACCCGATGACGGTAGAGATTGATCCTCGGAAAATCTACGACCGGAGCCAGGACGAGACGTATCAGATGTTTGTGGAGATTGTCGCGCAAAATGGCGGGACCTTCGACCCCGCCGACTACCTCGGCGTCTCCCGCCCCCTGCAAGTCACCTGTGAAAATGGGCATACGACCTTACGGATCCCCAACCTGATCCTCAAAGGTCACTGGTGCGCGGTTTGCGCCGGGAGCAGCCGCCACGACCTGGAGCATATTCGTCAGGAACTGGGAAAAGAGGGCTGGTCGCTGGCAAGCGAAGAGAACGTCGAGTACCGCAATGCTCACCAGACGCTTCCGATGGTCTGCCCGAGCGGACACCGCGTCAATCGGACGTGGAACGCATGGAAAAACGGGGGCCGGTCCTGTCGGGAGTGCCGGCGGGAAGCAATCGGCGCCGGATTTCTTGAAAAAATGTCCACTCGTGGCTTTGCCATCGACCTGGACAATCAGGACTACGTGGAGGGAAGCCAGATCGTGGCCGGAACCTGCCGGGAGTGCTCCGGCACGGTAGAAATGACGATCATTCAGTGGAAGGTTCTCGCGAAATGCCCCGAATGCGGGCGCGCCCTCCCGGCCTATCATCCGTGCCTTGAACGCAAAAAAGCCTAATTCCGGCCATTAACAAGGAAGCTCCCGGCACCGTCGGGAGCTTCCTGTCTGGCCCAAGTCAAGAAGCATATCCTGGCTGACCTACAAGGACCGCCGGAATCTGGCCATGATCTATGCTGACCTGGAAAAACTCCTGGCCGTCATCGAGGCCCAGCGGGAGACCCCGGAAGCCAAGGAGAGAATCGAAGAACTCAGGCAAAGAACTGAGCGGAATCAAAATCGCCCAGGAGGAAGAGCGGGAGGGAAGGATAGAGGCGGAAAAACTGCTGGCCGGGAAGAAAGCGGAACACGAAAAGGCCGACAAGCAAAAATAACGGCCGCGCCGGATAGAAAAACCGGATTGAGCGATAGACGGACCCCGCCGAGGGGAGGGTTGACAGGCTATCCGCCCTCCGCTAAGTTTCCATTATTATATGGCAGAGAGGGGAATCTATTGCAGAAGGTCAAGGAGTGCCGGACGTGTGCGCTGCACAAGCGGCTATTTGAGGAACTGGCAGAGGATCAGGGGCGGTTGATGCAGGAGGTTTTGTGCCGGGAGTGCAACCAAACCCCCTGGGCGGAATGGATACTGCTGGAGATAGAAAACACGCCGTAATCGAGGAGCGTTCAGGTCATGCCGACAATTTCACGTTTCCCGGTGGCGGCGACGTCAATTCTGTTGACGTCCGCCACGACATTGCTCGTTGCCTGGCTTGTCGGCCTCCTGGATGAAGATTTCAGTTTTGCGCAGGGCCTTATCATCGGCTGGCTATTCAGCCTCTTTTTGACCCCGCCCTGTGAAGAGCTCGCGACCTTGTTACATAAATGGGTACACCGTATCCGCTCCAGGAAGCCCCGAAGGAAGGACCCCTTTAGGGGCACCCATTACAGCCGCTATCCGACCCGGCTCCCCTAAAGATGCTGTCAAGCGGCCTCGTCGGCAACCCAGCCTTTATGGTTGCGACTGATCGCCACCCGCCGTTGCGCATGGGGTTGCGGGGAAAGCGAGAGGTTCGCCATCTCGTCAAAGTAGTTGTCAATCCGGCGGTTGTGGGCCACCAGGCTGCGAAGCAGGAGCTCATTGGCTTCGCCCATCGGCGAAGGCTTGTACTCGGATTCCCAATGCCTTACCTGGCTGGGGCGAACGTGCATGTTCCGGGCGAAGTCCGCCTTTGACCAGCCCAGGGATTTACGCAGAAAGGTAATCTCGAAAGGCTCCAGGCGACCGGACTTCTTGATGACAATGTTCGCCAGCAACCGATGCAGTTGTTCCATTTTGGGGATATTGACCAGCGTGTTGCCGCACGCCGGGCAACGCTCCACCAGGATGTTGCACAGGGTCACATAGTGAAGACCGGATTCCGTGTAACGGATATTCTCGCGGTTCTCAACCAGTTCTGCTTGCCGGCAATCAGGGCACGTCATTTTAACCTCCAGGCCGTCACGATAAAAATCCTGCTTTCACTCCAGATTTCCACCACCACGACGATTTTGTTCGAGTGAATCTTGTAGCGCCAAGCCCCGTTCTGCCACTCGGGATGCTCCGAGATCGTCCCCGCCCGGGCACATTCCCAACATCCACCTTGTTCAATTGGTTTTTCACCGCGGATGGCCTAAAATTCCTTAGGCAAAGGGGGATTGAAATACAGAACAACTTTCCGGAAAGGCCCAACTCAGAAAATCCGGTTGGGCCTTATGGTGTTTTGGAAATAGTGTTTTTTGAGACACCATCTGGTTAGGTAAACATGTCTATTTTAGCGGGGAAGGTCCCATCTTGTTAGCTACTTTTGCATACTACTACATTGCATTTTTCAGAAGCATACTCTAAGAGATCAACGAGGTCTGAGTTTTTTTCTTTAAGCTCAACAATTGAATATAAGCTGTTATTGATATGAAAAATGATTCCTTTTATGAATGGAAATTCAACGAGAACACCGTTTTTTATAAGTCTGCCATCCTCGCTTGATTGGCCTTCAAATTTTATGGGTCTGTGAAGATTATCGCCTATTTTACCTAAAGCAACATGCCACAATTCACCACTAATCTCATTTTTCAACTCATAATCTTTGTAAGTTTTATAAATCGAATTTTCTGGTGAATTTAGTAGGGGTAGCTGGCCAGATAGATCTACCAAAAGGATTGTTTCACCCTGAGAAAACTGATCTTTTTTTATGTTTTGGCAGATTTTATCAATTAAAAAATGAATGACCATTCTTGGAGAAGAAGGGTCGTATTCTTTTCCAGGGACATGGTAGGGCTGAATCAGGACGATATTCGAAGCAACTCTTTTCCCAGAAGAAATTTGATTCTCTAATTCTATTTTTCCATTAAAAGAATTTTCCATTATTGTTCTATGTTTTAATTTACCATCAAGCATGTTGAGAGATTTTAGCTCGACGAAATACTCTCTTCCTCTGAACGTAACGGAAAAGTCTGGTTTTTTTTCTGTTTTTGATTCATTTATTTTTTTTATTTGCAATAAAGATTTAAGTTTGGAATATATGAATGCCTCGTAGTACTTATTCTTGATTTCAATTATTGATTCGTAATCTTCAAAGTTTTCGAGTGCTTTTTGAATTAATGGTTTCAGTTCTGAATAAATTGCACAAAATTGATTGTCCTGGTCTTTTTCCGATTCAATTTTATCAACAAAATCATTGCTCAAATCTTTAAGTGCAACATTCATCCCAACGGAATTAATTTCTTGTTTCAGCTTTAGCAAATCATCCTTGAGAGCCATAAGTTTGCTTTCTTATATGTTTTTGCAGCTAACGTTAAAGTGCAGCAGTTGGCCGATCGGCTGCAGCGATTTGTGGGCGGCACCCCAGACCAATTATGTCGAGTGATTTCAAGTCTTTGCAGTCATCGGCATCACCGACCTATTCGTCTGCTTTGTAGCATCAGATGGTTGATTGCGAAACATTCTCGACACTTGGGTGAGATCGCCTCATCATGGACTACGCTTACGTCGCAACTCAGCGTGGTCGCGTAGATTTGCGCGCCTTGGACTGCAATCTCCGCCGACGAGGCGCACGGGGACTATTGACCACCGGCGTACGCTTGTCCAAGTCCAGCGTCATTTCCCTAGCCTGTGGCATGTTAAACTCCAACATGCGTTCAAAGAGCACCGATCCGTCTGTGCGCTCAGCCGCCCCCATGTCTTGAAGCTGTAGCGCAATATCCAGCAACCACTCCGTGCTTAAGTACCAAGATGTCGCGATATTCCCCATTTGATCGCCCGCCACGTTCAGCAGCGCGTGGACCACTTGGCAGACACGCTCCGGCTCTGACGCCACCAGCTTGACGAGCATTTCAGGTAAGCGCTCAGCTCGACCGTTCTTCAGCACATCAGGGAACGCTACAAGGGCATCAAGGAGCTCTTTCGTTTCGACATCGGCAACGAATCCATCATTCAGGAAGATCGTGGACAATGCAGTTAGAACGCGATCATCGCTGCTACGCAGGAGCTGAAGCAGAACGGGGTGGACTACAGGTCTCGTCATTGGCTCGTTCCACAAATTGGCAACGCCGTGCGCCACGCCCAAGGCCGCTGCGGAGACGGTATCGCTGCCGAGCTCCTCAACCAGCTCACGAGACCAGTCTTCCGCAGGGAAAAGCGCATGTCGCAAGACGGCCAGTTCCCCCGCCCCCTGGAGTCCCTCTCCGCCCCTATCGAGAATGGACATCAGCCATCGTCGCGCCGCAGTAGCCGAAGCCCAATGAAACGCGCGCGCGATGAAATGAGCCCATCCTCGTCCACTGACGATGGATGGCACACTCGCCACTAACTGGTCAACAAAAGCCTCCGCTCTTGAGCGGTCCGTCATCCGCAGGCACAGCAACTCGCACTGAGTCATCGCCTCCCACACGCGAGACGATTCGATGCGCGCAATATGTCGCTCAAGAATGGAAAGCCAGCGATCAAGTCGAGGAGGCTCCGCGTTAAGACACGCGGACGTTAGAGCGCTCAACGTAGGGTAGTTCCCGTTTGGAAGCGCAACCATCGCCCCATGCCCCCACAACATCGGCGAGGAATCATCCTCTGCAGCAGTCTCAACATCGCTGGAATCGTCATCCGAACTAGGAACGAGCCAACGCTCCATCCGATCCACCAGATCAACCGGGACAGGGGCTTCCTTGTTGGCAGCCTTCGCGATTGCGTAAGCCGCGTCACGGCGAAAGCCAGCGCCCACAAAACCCTTGTCTTCCAGTTCGGCGACTAACGAATAGAGCTCCTGTTCTGTAAAGCCGGCGGGAATTAACTCGCCTAAAGCACAGGAAACCGGAATCTCATTGCGCCCAGGATCAAGCGCCCGAATGATTCGGAGAACCTTGGCTAGATTGCTCTTGGCCAGCGCTGCCAGTTCGCGCCCAGCTTGTATCGCTCCACCTTTCATGTGATGTCGTGGGTGATCCCAAGCCGCATCATCCGATAGTTCGTTGAATAGGTTAAGGATGTCGGCATCAGCTGCTTGATTCATCTGCTTAGCACTTACCGGACTTCCGATACATTGTAATCCGGAGAAGTGCATGTCCTCGTCTGCCAAGCCCGGAAACGCGCGCTCCTCTTCCTCAATGAGCCTTTGAAGCGCCGGGCTACGCCGACCGGCTGGCAACGCTCGGAGCAGTCGCAGTCGATGTTGGCGGGCCCCCTGGAGTCGCCGGAGGCGAGTACCCGCATCATCCTGCTGTGCAGTTTCGTTGTAGTGACGCCAATCGCGGAGCATCGTCTCCATGCGAGCATAGGTAGGATCGTCTAGCAGCGGGCAGACGACCTTGATCAGCGCGATGCTCTCCTTGTGCACATCGGTGTATGGTCCGAGAGCCAGCCGCCGAGGATCGCCAATTAAGTATTCGAATACTCGGTGCGGTGAATGCCCAACAGAGCGCACGAGCCCTATGGCCAGGAATCTGTGCACTAGAAGCAGTTCGGACTGCGCATTTTCGGTCACAAAATCTAGAAAGCTTTCCGGATCAGAATCCGACCAGCCCTGAATACCCAGCTGAACTGATCGCAATAAGGGGCGTTCGTACCGAGCCTCTTCCTCGTCCAAGTCTTGAAACAGCAGTCCACGGTTTTGGCGGTAGCCGATCACAACACTCGGAGCCTCAGATGCGCATAGCTGCACCCCTTCCAGAAGGAGCGGCCATACCGTACCTACAAAGGCCCTAGGGGAGGCCTCTGCTATTGCTTCCATGTCATGAAACTGACGCGCCATGAGAATCGAGTGAACACTCTCGGACACGCTGGCAACAGCCGCCTCATCTTCTGTGGAAGAAATGGCTAAGGGCACGGTAACGGAGTCAAGCTGGCGCTTGAGCCATGCCGCGATCAACCTCGGAGCTTCCTCAGGTAGAGCAGCGCTCACCACACCAGCCAGATGCCCTATGGCCCACTCGGCAATCTGACTTCTCCCGGCAATCAAGACGAGGCTGTCTAGCCAATGGCCGACCTGCGGCGCAACATCTCCGGTACCCAGCGCCTGCCAGCTCAATAAATCTCGACCCGTGCTGGGTAACCAATGCCGACGCACAAGATCGACAACCGTATCTGCGCTGAAATGCAATGCCTGCCGAAGCATTGGCAGCAGCGTTTGGGCCTGTTCCTCTGGCAATGACATCAGTCTCGGCAGATGGGTCGGCGACAAAGCGGCAAACCATCCCGGGCTTCCAACGGCGGCTCCAATGAATCGGGGCAGGAACCATTGATCCGTCATCGCTTGTTCCACGAGCCGTCGCTCTGCCGGGGTCGGTGCGGCTTGCATTCCCAGGAACTCGATCAATAACATCTTCAGATGTGGGCGAAGTTCGGCAACCCAGAGCCTATTAATCTCGGTGCCATACTCTTCGGGGCTTGCTCCTCGAAAGTATCCGAGCGCATGCCACAACTGGGGTCGAATACGTAGGCTGCCTTGCTGTGCTCGTACCGTTTCAGTAAGACTCCCGCTCTCCTCCAGGAAGCTGCGCGCGCGCACGAACTCGTAGAGAGTTTGATGCCGGAACTCCACTCGTCCTGGTCCATGGTCCACGCGAAGCAATCCAGCAGCAGCCAGTGTTTGAATTTCTGAGTAGTGTTCTTCAACTTGGGCTAGGGGAAGACCCAGAACTTCACGGTCTGCCATCAACTTGGCCAGATGGCGTAGCGTGGCGCGTCGCCTACCGCTGGTGTCGCTCAACACTTGGGTTTCCCATTGCTTTTCTAGCAACCCTTGGAAACTCCTCAAGACCGCTGGCTCAGTGACATCACCAAGGAGTGAGAGGAAGATATCCAAGGCGTGTGGAGACCGCAGAACCTGCTGGATATCCTGGTTCCATCCCTCGGCTTGAAGGCCCTTTGCCGTCAGGACCGGCAACACTGTTGACCACTCTGGCAGTTCCAACCTGATGACAGTTGCGTCCAGATTTCGAAGCGCAGGATCGTGCTTTTGCTCAAAAGTGCGGCACGAGATTACGGTGTGAACGCCTTCTACGTCAGAGAGGTCTTGAACTAGATCGAGCAAGACCCGTAACCGTGCTGAGTGCTGGACGACCAAGTCAGCTAGGGCATCCACCTGGTCAATGAGCACAAGCACGGGCATGCTCTTGGCGAGTTCTCGCAAAACCGTGCTGGGGTCGGAGCCGAGATTCAGATGTCTTGCAAGTGCTTCCCGATCCAATACATCTGGCGGTAGCCGGTCAGCTTTAATGGCAAGGACACACCAGCCGGCCGACTGTCTTTCCCGAGCAAGCTGTACTAACAGGGAAGACTTCCCGCAGCCCGGGGCGCCTAGCAAGAAATGGGTTCTCGATGGCTCGGCTGCAAGACTCTCGGTCAGCGCGTCTAGTTCCGGACGCTGAAGCCATGTGCCATCAGCCAGCGTACTAGGCCAACTCAGTAGAGGCGCCGAAGCATTCCGCAGAGTTGTTGAGAGGTCGGTTGTGCTCGACCAAGGTGCCGGGCGGCCCCTATCAGTAGGGGGATGGCCAGCAGATCCGTCCCCCATACCATTGAGAAACTCGATCAGCGCTTTGTGGATAAGTACTTGGCGAGACTTGGGCTTAGAAATCTCAAAGTGGTCGCCCTCAATCGCGGTAGGCACAACTCCAGCAATCCCTGGATCAGCGCTGTTCCTACCGACGATCAATTGCCGTCTGCCAACCGCAAAACCAAAAATTCGGCATCCAACATCGACCCCTCTTGATTCAAAGAAAACTCGCACACCAAAGCTGCGCTGCCCATGCAGGGCTCGGAACTGGTCATTCAGCAGCTTCAGCCAGGCGTCATTGCTGGCCATATTCGTGACTTGAGGGTTCGTTCTTAGTAGAAGACGCAGCATGTCCGCGAACGTCGCAAGACTCGAGCCCTGGTGAGGCGTACCGACAAAGACGACACCGGAAATTCGTTTCAACAGTGTCAGCCGTTGCGGGTCGCCGAGTGCCTGTGCTTGCGTCATACCAGACTTGATGGCAAGCCCACCGAGACTATGTCCCACCAAAACAATCCTACGGCCTCGCAGACCCTGTTCAACCTGTAAGGCTGCAAACAGCGTTTCACCGAGATCGACAAGGTGCATGGCTGCATCAGTCCAACCTGAAAGCGCCGCGCCGTATCCTGCAACCCAGACATTGCACCCAACATCCTCCCCGATCCAACTTGGCCAGAGCGTCGTATGGTCATTGCGGTTGTGCATCCATGTGGACCGCGCATCTCCGCCTAGCCCGTGCACGAAGACAACGTGCAGCGCATCCGCCGATGGGGCCTCATATACCTGTGTTAGGGTTGCCATTTGCTTCGCCCCGCTATTTTTTTTTGGGAGTATCGTGGCCCGACTACATGCCTCGATCAGCAATGCGAGGAGGCTGGTTTGCGATAAGAACTAAGCCTGTATCAGTGCGATGGAGACCGCGGAAGAACATGTCATTTGTCCGGACAGTCTAAACGGTTGTTCTTTTCCGAAAGCGATCCGTATGCGTGTGCCGCCGCAAAAACTCTGATTCGTCGGAATTACAATGTCATAAATCCCAGAATCAAAAAAACCGCGGCCTCGGCATTCCTGCAACTGCGGTTCACTTGCTTCTCAGATTTGGATTCCGTGCTTTGCAACCAACTGCCCCTCCAAACTCATAAAAATAAAACAGAATAAATGTAGACTTGTAGCAACAACCGGTCAAGATTTTTGGTCGTCCGGAAAATTATCTCAGATTGAGATCAAGTGTGGTGAAGGTCTCTGCCAGCCCCACTCTCAAATTCTCTGCATTACAGCAAAAACCCCGCCAGGCGACCTGAGCGGGGTTTGGTGTTTCGGTAGTGGTGAGTTGTCGGATATCCCCTGAACTTCCCTCTTTTTTATTGGAAGGGAAATCTTCAGTATAGGATCTGGGGGCTATATGGGATGTCCCCAATGTGCTTTTGTGTTCGATCAAGAACCAAGGCGTATTCTCTCCCGAGCCTGTTCGCGGAGGCGCGTCTGTATCTGTGTGTAAAGCAAAGCTTCCTGATTATCACGGTCGCTGACTGTCGCGACCAGCGCGTAATTTTCAAGTTCATGGCACAACGAACTGCCCCAGTCCTTATCCTGCCGCGTAATGACAATGAACCACTTTTCCGCTGGTTTAAGTTGTTTAAACGTCCAGATGGACGATTGCACCGTCCCCTTTTCCCGATCCTGTGCCGAGATTTCACGAGCGGGTGGGCGGCTGTCTGAAATCGTTTCTACATCTTTCTTCAGGGCATGGTTGAAATGCCGTTGCACCTCTTCAAGTGATGCCCCCTGGACCAGTCGATAACTTATTTTAGTGGCCACATACTCAAGGCGCGTCGTGCGGACCGGGGGACAATAAGCGAGAGTGATTCTAAGCTGACGAATGGCGTGATTTCTGCGCAAGAACTGATCGGGCAAGGGTAATTCGTAGAATTGGTGGGTGTCGTTGGCGATGGCGTCTTCAGCCAGCAAGACCACCTGCGCCTCTGTTGATCGAAAGAGGGTGTCAGCATTGACCTTGCCATACCCCGCAACCTGGCGCAGATGTTTATCTAGCCCCTCAGGAAAGACCACACGACAGGCCGCTGGAAGATCGGCGTGATTGACCAGCAGCGCCCGGAGCAGATTAGCCGAAGCATTCGGATAGAAGCCGAGCAGGCGTCCAGCCAAATGGGTGATGAAGGGGGCGGAAAAGCTCGTTCCCGAAATGTCCTTGAGGAGCGTTGCCCCCATAAAGTTGTGATTTAGTGTCAGTACGCCGAGGCGCTGATGGCTTGGCCGGGGTTGACTATAGTAGCTCTGGACAGACATGGCCAGATTGCCGCCGTGGGCAACCAGGTCGGGTTTGATCGTCCCCTTTTGCAATGAGCCATGCCGGGTGAAAGGCGCGGGCTGGTCTTCCCCCGCAGGACTCAGCGAGGTGATCTCCTGTTGGCCGTAGCGTTGTTCGTTGGCGGTTGCCGTGTGGTTGGCCAGCGCCCCGACGGTCAGTACGTTCAAGGCTGGCGCCGGATCGATGAGGCTTGATTCTTCGGCCAACAGATATTCGGGATAATCGGTCCGCCAGTCGGTTTTGGGCACGGTTTCGGTACCGCGAAAATTTCCGGTCGAAACGACAAAGAGGATGTTGTAGTCGCGGGCTAAACGGTCGAGGGTATATGCAATGCCTCGGATATGACGACCATCGTACGGGGCGTTCTCGTTGCCAATGGAGAGGTTGAAGATCCGGCAGCCATGGTCCCCGGCAAAATACTCTACAGCCCGTTCAATCCCCTGTTCAATGGTGTGGGGATCGAAGACCGCCTCATCAAGACCTGGCGCTTTACTCATGATCTTGCCGCTGTACAGCCAGACCTCCGGCTTCCAGAAGTTGGCGGTCAGACATTGCTCCAGGTCGCCATAAAGAGCGATCCCGGCAACCGCCGTACCGTGGCCAACGTCATCATCGGGCTCTTCGCCGTCGATGAAGCTTTCGACCTCGGCTGTGGCCGATCGCAATAAGGGATGGTTGCTGTTGATGCCGCTATCGAGAATGCAAATTCGTGGGGCGTCGGCGGAAGGTGCTGGGATGTTTGTGGGAAGGTGCTCCAGCAGTACATTCATCTGCTGGTAGGAGATGCCGGTGCGCGGCAGCAGATCGACCAAGCGCACATCGCGGTGTTCCAACAACAGGTCGGCTTGTGCGGGGTTAACTTCGAGGCGGTAGAGCAGTAGGCTGTTACGGCTGACTCGGTCGATTTTTCGTATCCTTTGGGCAGCCAGCCATGCCTCAAATCGGTGGATGATCTGCAAGCGTTCCGGCGAATGTTCCAACCAGAACGGCCACAGTTCGATATCGAGGCGAAAAAGTTCGGTCACCGGCAAGCCGAATTTCTGTATCGCCCAGCTTTCCCGGTCCGCACGGCCCCAGTTGTCGACGCCGCTCAAAGCGAGCAGTATTTGCCGGTAACTTACCTCTTCCCCTTCCGGGACTCCCAGTCGGGCCAGATGGTCGGCAAATTGTGCCAATCCCAGCTCGTCTGCAAAGACGACGCAAACCGTCTTCTCTTCCTGGCTGAGAAACTCAATACCATGTTTGCGCAGCTTATTGAGGTCAAGGTTGCCATCGTAGTTCAGCTTGAGGATGAAACACCCGTCTTCGGCGCCGGGCTGCTGCCGGGCTTTTTCTGCCGCTGCGGTTAAGGCCGAGCCGAGGCGCTGACCATGGGCAAAGGGATCGTCCCTCGTAATACCACCGCCAAAACCTCCGCCCTTGGTACGCCGATCATTGACCAGCGGTTCCTTCTCGATACGAAGATGTTCGTACGCTTGGTCGGTTGCCATGTCCCCTCCATTGCATTACACAGTCGGACGCAACTCCCGTTCTTTGGCAAGGGTCAGGTCCTTCAGAGTCAGAAATTCTTGATTGCGCAGAATCATGCGTTTGATGGCGCGGCGGGCCACCCGCTCTATATCGGCAGGGCTCATGCCGGTGAAGAGAGTGGTTGCTTCAGTGTCATCGTTCTCGAATTGGCGGCGCACGCCGCGCAACTTCAATTTCAGCACCTGTGGCAAAAGCTCGGGGGTGGGTAAGGGAAATTCAAGGGTGTCGTCAAAGCGGCGCCATACGGCGCTGTCGAGAATCTGCTCATGATTGGTGGCAGCAATGATCAGACTTTTCCCCTGATAGGCATCCATCATCTGCAAGACCGCATTGACCACCCGGCGCAGTTCACCGTGCTCAGAATTATCGGCGCGCTCTTTCCCCAGAGCGTCGAACTCATCGAAGAGTGCCACCAGCGGATATTGGGCAATGAAGTCGAAGACCTTGCGTAGGTTAGCGGCTGTCTCTCCCAGATAGGAGGAGACCAACGCATCAAGCCGGACGATGGCAAGCGGCAGGTCGAGTTCGCAGGCGATGACCTCTGCCGCCAAGGTTTTTCCGCAGCCTGGGGGACCGAAGAAGAGGATCTTGTCGGACGCCCGCATGCCGTAGCTGCGTAGCACATCCTGACGGCGGTGTTCCTCCAGCAGTTCCTCGATGGAGGCCTGGGTTAATCGCGGCAGAACCATCTCCTCGAGGGTGCGTTGTGGCTGGCGGATGTCAAGAAGCGGTAGCCCGCGCTCCTTGTCGGTCGGGACGGCCGGCATCAGGTGCGACATACTGCTGGTCGCGTGGGGCTTGGCATGGCCGTAGAGGATTTGTTCAAGGTCGTTGGCAAGCAGGTGGTGCTGTTTGAGCCGTTCCTCACGAATAACTTCGGCGGAGACTTGACGAAACGCAACCAAATCACCGGCCGCGCCTGCCTTGATCAGTTGTCGCATTATTTTGCCGCTAGACAAGACTATTCTCCAGAAATTACAAGTACGATTACATTTTAAAAACGAAAACTTATCATTTTTACCCTGCGTCACACCGCGAAGTCAATCTGTAGATTTTTTTGGGGGGGGACAGGTAACACCAATGAGGCAATCTGGACAGAGATGTCTATTGGATTTTTGCGGGATTCGGGGACGTTCTTGCATTATTGTTTTAGCTGCTCGTTGAAAATGGCCCAAAAATTGTACCACCCAATTTCAATTGCCGTGGCAAAGCTGCTATTTGCACTTTCTTACAACCCCTCCCTTATCAGCCGCCGAGCAACCGCATCGTCCAGGCCGTTTTAAAAATAGCGCATTATGAGAAAAGCCCTCGATGGCCAAATCGAGGGCTTTTTTGACTTAAAACCAGTGGTTTACAATTCTCCGTTGAGGGCTTGCCTTAGTAGTGCGAATCAAATAGTTGCCCGAAGTTCTGACCATGCCGACGCGAGAACGCGTTGCGCTGATCGCATCAAGAACAGAACCAATCCGACTGCAATCAACATATCGGGCCAACCCGAACCGGTGAGCCAGACGGCACCAGCCGCAACGAACACGGAAAGATTTGCGACGATGTCATTCCGTGAACACTCCCATACCGAAGTCATGTTCACATCATCCTGGCGATGACGCCACAGAAGGAATAGACAGAGAGAGTTTGCGGTGAGTCCTATGAGGCTGAACGTACCCATGACCTCGAAGAGTGGCAGACTCGGCACAAAGAACCTGAAAATGATTTGAACCAGTACCGCGAGGGCGGCAAGGAAGATCAGCCCGCCCTTGAATAAGGCAACTCTGGCCTTGACCGCAGCACTTCGCGTAACGGCGTAAAGGCTGAGGCCATAGGTCAATGCATCCCCGAGGTTGTCGAGGCTATCCGCAAGCAGCGCGGTTGATCGGCCATAGAGCGCAGCGGCAACGATGACCAGAAACATCACGGCGTTGATGCCGAGAACAATTTGCAGTGTTCCTTTTTGCCGCTCTCGCAGTCCGTCTAGTGAACAACCCGAATCGCAACATCCACTCATCGTAACAACTCACTTTCGGCCCAGGGATGCCCTGGAGATTCCTGCTGGTTGTTTTATTATACGTGCATTAATAGAAACGCCCCCGACATGGATATCGTGGGCGTTTCGTGCTCTATAAGGTGAGTCGTGGGGGATGTCTAGTTAGCTTTAATTATCCTGTAGACAAAGGGATCTAAAAGAAGATATTCATAATATGTTCTATGGATTAGCCTCCAAGTGGAGCCTTGAGTTCATATTCAGGAAAGAGCGGCTGAAAGACACTTCCTTGCGTAGTTGACGTTGGGCAGTTTCCACAGGAGCAGTCGTCTTGAGTAGATTTCTGATTACTATTTGCAGCAACAGCATTGCCGGAGAGAATCCCCGAGAGCAAAATAATCATGGCTAGTTTTTTCATGGTCGAAATCTCCTTTGAAAAGTGTGAATTATTACCCTTCAGACTAGCAGGACCCGTGCCAATTTAAAATATTCTATTAGTTTCAGCTGCTTGAACCAATCCATTCGTTTCTTGACAATGAATTGCATTGATTTTTGAAGAATATTTCACTTTTCGTTGATGAATATTCTACATCTTAAGAAGTCAACTCCGTGTGAAAGCGGAGCCAGGGCCTACTTTGGCATGAGCAATATGTAGTCAACTGAGAATAAAATGATATTTTAAAAACGAACATTTTTAATCCCAAGACCCCTTTGTGAGTCAGTCCGTTATTTTTTGAAACAGACGATCGCATGGGAACGCCTCTAGTCGGTATGATTTATGCTATTTTCAATTTACATGAAGCCAGTTGCAGACGAAAAAACGGCTGTTGCCGAGTCCAACCCACCAAGCTGGATTAATCCGGCACTGACGGTTTCAAGCCTCCTTGTTTTGACTGCGGTGGTGGCAGCACTGTGGGCTGGCTGGGGAGAGGGACCTCACCACCACGGCATTATCGCCGACATCGTGGTCAATCTCGGTGGTCAACCGGTTCGCGAACATTGCACCACCTGCCATACTCAGGGGGGGAGACCCACGATGGAAGAAGGCGGCTGGTCCAGCCCTCCTCATCCCGATATCTCTCCGCACGCCCCGGAACAACTCGGCTGCACCGGCTGCCATCTCGGCGAGGGGATGGCGATGGATCGCGTCATTTCCCACGGCTTGCCCGGCCTCGGCGCCCGCAAGGTCCTTTCCGGCAAGGATGTCCAGGGGCGCTGTTACGTCTGTCACGACGTGGCGCCGTTGCCCGGTGCCGAAAAAGCCTGGAGCGGCTATCAACTTTATCGTCTTAAAGCCTGCGATCTCTGCCACCATCTGAACGGACTCCCCGGCGGATTCGGTTACGGCCCCGACCTGAGCAGCACCGGTTCGCAGCTCGGCCTCGACCAGCTCGAAGAGGCGATCCGTGAGCCCGACCGCGAGCCGCCCAACTCGATCATGCCACGGTTTCCCCTTTCCCGCAGTCAGGTACGCAATCTCGTCTATTTTCTCAAAAGCCGGGTGGCGCAGCCGCTGGCCACCTCGCCCATGTGGGTGGCGTCCGGACGCCCAGGCCTTCCGGACGTCGCCATGCTCCCGGCGGGAAAGACGTTGCGGGCGGGCGAGTCCTTCCTTTGGAAGGGCGGTTGCCTGGCCTGTCACCAGTTCGGCGACGAGGACGGGCGCATCGCTCCCGATCTCACCCGGATCGGCCTGATGCGCAGCCGCGACTATCTGAGCGATTTCCTGACGCACCCCTCCCGCAATATCCCCGGTGCGATCATGCCTCCGTCCCCGCTGGCACCGCAGGAGCAAGAGGCGCTGGTCGCCTTTCTCGCAGAAACGGCCGTCGAACCCCTGCACCATCAGAGCCCCAAAGAGATCTACATGCATCTCTGTCAACGTTGTCACGCCGCCAACGGCGACGGCAAGGGACTGATCCAGCCCAACCTCGCCCAGTTTCCCCGGGCGTTTGCTGGAAATGCCGATTTCTTTCGCCGGGCATCCGACGCCCGGCTGCGCGACAGTCTCGCCAAGGGGATCCCCGGCACCTCCATGCCCCCTTACGAAAAGATTCTGTCCGCTACCGCCCGCGATCAGCTGCTCGACCTGATCTTTCAGGTTTTCATCGGCACCGGTCGCGACGACAAAACCGCCCTGGCTTCATTGCCGGAAAAACCCGATCCTTTGCCGCAGGAGCGAGGGGATGCGCTGTTCGCCGTCCATTGCGTCCGTTGCCACGGTCGTACCGGGACGGGGAAGGGGCCGGAGGCCCTGGAGCATCTGCCGCGCCCGCGCAACCTCACCAACAGGGCTTATTTGGGCGCATTGGACGACGAGCGGATTCTGCGGGCGATTCTCGAAGGCGTGCCGGGGACGGCGATGTCCCCCTGGCGCGATACGCTGAGCGGCGAAGACGGCTGGGCGCTGGTGGAAAAGGTGCGCCGTCTGGCGGGAGGTGGTCCGTGAACCGTCGACAGTGGTTGCGCAAAGTCGTTGTGCTGCCGGCATTGACGGCGGCCGGGGCGCTTCTCGGAGGGATTCTGTTCAAGGTCTGGCTGGCGGCCGGCCGTTTTTCGTCGCGCCATTGGGCGGATCTGAGCGCTCTGGATGGGCTTCCCGCCGACGGAACGGTCGTTTTTCCCGAGCAGCGGGTGGCGCTGATCTGCCGTGACCGGCAGATCGGGGCCTTAAGTCTGGAATGCACCCATCTCGGCTGCCTGGTCAACGTCGTCGACCAGGGATTTTACTGCCCCTGTCACGGCAGCGAGTTCGGCTCCCTTGGGGAAGTCTGGTCGGGTCCGGCGCCGCGCAACCTCGACTGGTTGCCGGTCAGCGTCCGCAGCGGACGGGTCTGGATACAGGCGGGCAAACGCCTGAACGAACCTTTTTGGGCTAAGCGGAGTTAGACGATGGCGCCCGGCAGACGTAACTTTTTTCATCATTTGCACCCGCCGCAGATCAACCGGCGCACCCTGCACCCTGCGGCGACGCTGGGGATCGGCATCGCCTGCCTGACCTGCCTCGGGGTGCTGCTAGTCACCGGCGCGACGCTCTTCCTTTATTACGTTCCGGAGACGGAGCGGGCCTATGAACGCATTTTGCACATCACCACCACGTTGCATTACGGCGATCTGGTCCGCGACCTCCATTTCGTGGCCGCCAACGCTCTGATCGTCCTGGTCGTGTTGCACCTGGCGCGGGTCTTTTGCATGGCCGCCTACAAAAATCGCGGTCTGAACTGGATCTACGGAATAGTGTTGCTGTTGCTGGTGCTGTTCGCCAATTTCACCGGTTATCTGCTCCCCTGGGACCAGGTTTCCTACTGGGCGATCAAGGTCGGTTCCAGTCTCGCAGCCTACGTGCCATTGTTCGGCGAGGACCTGCGGCGCTTTCTGCTGGGAGGCTCGGACATCGGCGCCGAAACGCTGCTGCGTTCTTTTGCGTTTCATGCCGGAATCGTCCCGTTGCTGCTGGTATCCTTCACCGGCCTGCACCTGTGGCGCATTCGCAAGGACGGAGGATTGGCAGCGCCGCCGGAAAAGACACAAGACAAGATTCCCGCCTCCCCCTGGCTGTACCGCGCCGAAGGGACGGTGGCCCTGTTGACGCTGGCGCTCCTTTTGTTTTTAGCGTTGGGCTTCGATGCTCCCCTGTACGAGCGGGCCGATCCCGCCCATCCCCCCAACCCGGCCAAAGCTCCCTGGTATTTCGTCGGTTTTCAGGAGATGGTCGGTCATTCGGCGTTGCTGGGCGGGGTCCTTGTTCCCCTGTTGCTGCTACTCTTTCTGCTGCTAGTTCCCCTGCTCGACCGCAGCCGCAGCCCCGGAGGGGTGTGGCTGGCCCGCGACCGCCGGCGGTTCAACCTGCTCTTCTTCGCGGTTCTGATCAGCCAGGTCGTCTTTATCGTTATCGGCCAGTGGTTGCGCGGGCCGAACTGGACTTTGATTCTTCCCTTTTAACCCGATCCGGAGGACATCATGAAAAAAAGACTTATCCTCACCGCCGTCTTCGCTCTTTCCGCGCTGCTGTTCGTCGGTCTGCCAAAACCCGCGAGCGCCGATCAGGAGCAGGACTTCGAGCGGATTCTCAACATGAGCATGGACGACCTGACCGAACAGTCTCAGAATCTGCTCGATGAAAAATATCCCGATGAAGACTGGGATGCGTACGATTTCCCCGACTATGTCTACACCAGCGATTCGGTGGAGACGGGGTACATGATTGCCGTGAAAGAACCAGAACTGCTCAAGCATTTCAAATGCTACTGCTTCTGCGACGTCATGGGGCATACCGACCTGCGCTGGTGTTTCCTCAAGGAGGGGGATCTGGCCAAGGGGTTTGACGAGCACGGCTCCGGCTGCAATATCTGTTACGGCCAGGCGATGATGGCGCTTTTGTGGCAGGATGCCGGAATCCCGCCGGAAAAGATGGTTCAGGGATTCGAAAAGAAGTTCGAAAAATTGATCGAAAAGTTCGGAAACAAATAAACGATGGCACCCGAACCTGAAATCTACAACCGGCTGTGCCGCAGGCGCAAGGCGTTGCTCACCACCGAGACCGAGCTGAAACTCATGGCTGCCGCCGCGATCATCGGGCTGAGCAGCAAGCCGAACGCCGGGTAGAGTACGCCGGCTGCTATCGGTACTCCCAGAGCGTTGTAGATGAAGGCGAAGAACAGGTTCTGGCGGATGTTGCGCATGGTGGCGCGGCTCAACCTGACCGCCTTGACGATGCCGGTGAGATCACCCTTGACCAGAGTGATGCCAGCGCTCTCCATGGCCACCTCGGTCCCCGAGCCCATGGCGATTCCGACTCGGGCCTGGGCCAGCGCCGGGGCGTCATTGATGCCGTCCCCGGCCATGGCGACAATACGTCCGTCGGCACTCAGCTCTTTTACCACCTCATTTTTGCGGTCGGGCGAGACCTCGGCTTCGACCTCGTCGATCCCCAGCTTCTCCGCAACAGCGCGGGCGGTAGTCCGGTTGTCGCCGGTGAGCATGACCACCCGCAATCCCATCCGCTGCAATTCCTTGATCGCCGCCGGAGTCGATTCTTTTACCGGGTCGGAGACGCCGAGAACTCCGGCGGGGCGGTCATCGATCGCCACGAACATGGCCGTCGCCCCTTCCGTGCGCAAGGCTTCGGCCCGCTCGGCCAGTTCTCCCGCCTCGATAGAGAGCTCTTCGAACAGCTTCAGATTGCCGACCGCGACCTTGCGGCCGTCGATTTTTCCCACCACCCCCTTGCCGGTTTTGGAGTCGAACTCGTCGGTGGAGGAGAGCTTCAGCCCTTTCTCTTTGGCCGCCTGGACGATGGATTCGGCCAGGGGGTGCTCGCTCCCCTGTTCCAGACCGGCAGCGAGCCGCAGCAGATCGTCTTCGCTGAAATCCTCCAGCGGTTCGACTGCGGTCAGTTTCGGTTTCCCTTCGGTCAGGGTGCCGGTCTTGTCGACCACCAGGGTGTCGATTTTTTCCATTGCCTCAAGCGCTTCGGCATTCTTGATCAACACGCCGGAGGTTGCTCCTTTGCCGGTGCCGACCATGATCGACATGGGGGTGGCCAACCCCAGGGCGCAGGGGCAGGCGATAATCAATACCGCCACCGCATTGACCAGGGCGTGGGCCAGACGCGGCTCCGGCCCCAGCAGCGCCCAGACGATGAAGGTGAGCAGGCTCACTCCGACCACCACCGGTACGAACCAGCCCGCCACCTTGTCGGCCAATCCCTGGATCGGCGCCCGGCTGCGCTGGGCTTCGCCGACCATCCGGACGATCTGCGCCAGCATGGTGTCGCGGCCGACCCGTTCGGCCCGCATGATGAAGGTGCCGCTCTTGTTCAGGGTGCCGCCAGTGACGTCGGCCCCATGTTTTTTCTCCACCGGCAGCGGTTCGCCGGTCACCATCGATTCGTCGATGGCGCTGGACCCCGTCTCGATGACGCCGTCCACCGGCACCTTTTCGCCGGGGCGCACCCGCAGGCGATCGCCTTTCTCCACCTCGTCCAGTGGAATATCCTCTTCATTGCCGTCGTCCCGAACGATGCGGGCGGTTTTCGGCGCCAGTCCGAGTAGTGCCTTGATCGCTCCGCTGGTACGCTGGCGGGCGCGCAGTTCGAGCATCTGGCCGAGGAGAACCAGGGTGATGATAACCGCCGCCGCTTCGAAGTAGATCGCGACGTTCCCTGCCGAATCGCGGAAGGAGGCGGGGAAGAGGGCGGGGAAAAAGGTCGCGGCGAGACTGTAGAGGTAGGCGACGCCGGTTCCGATGGCGATCAGGGTGAACATGTTGAGGCTGCGGTTGACCAGTGATTTCCAACCGCGCACGAAGAAGGGGTAACCGCCCCACAAAACCACCGGCGTGGCCAGAAACAGCTGAATCCAGACCTGAAGATTTTTCGAGAGGAGATCCTGCGACGCCAAGCCGGGAACGTGTTCTGACATGGCGATGGCAAAGACCGGCAGGGCCAGCACCAGGCAGACCCGGAAGCGAAGGGTCATGGCTTTGAGCTCGGGGCTCTCTTCCTCGTCGGCGCTGACCTCTTTCGGTTCGAGATCCATGCCGCATTTGGGGCAATCGCCCGGTCCGACCTGCTCCACTTCGGGGTGCATCGGACAGGTGTAGAGGCGCCCATCATCTTTGGCGGAGGCCTTCTCTTCATTTTTCTTGTCGAGGTAGGCTTCAGGGTCCGCTTTGAATTTTTTCAGGCACTTTTCGGAGCAAAAATAATAGGTTTTGCCTTTGTAGATCGTTTTGCCGGCGGATTTTTCCGCCGAGGCGTTCATTCCGCAAACAGGATCTTTCATGTCGGTTCCTATGAGTTGATACCATCAAACCAGTCAATGATTTTTTTGCGAATTTGTCCTTAATCCATATTTCAAGAATATCCTCCCTTGCAGGTTTTGCTACCGAAAAAAGCCCCCCCGACCCGAAAGCACTTACCAATCAAGAAGTCTAATTGGGAGCGCTATCGAGGCACAGGGCACGCGGTGTATGCATCGTGGCGCATTGCCTTCCCAATAGCCACCCTTTCCAATAAATCATCTCGCATTGTGAAAAATGAGATTTTGAGGCTCAGATGTACATTCCAACAACCCCTATTCTCAAAGAAAAATTCCGCTGCCAAAAGTAGAGATTTTGGCACTCCTCGAAAAGTAGTTGTCACCTGTCATTTTCAGAAGACGATTGCACCAACTTATTGGAAGTGATGCCTGAAGTGCAGGCAGCTCCTGACAACGAAGTGTCAGAATGCATCTACACCATTCTCGGCTATGCTTAATACTTCTGTGCACAAGAGTGAGGTCGGGGCATGGCGTCAGATACACCACGAATACCCGAGCGAGGGATGGTCACCCTGCCCGATGAGGACTGGGAGCAAGCCCGACGCAGGTCGGAGATCATTGGACCACTGGCAGCGCTTGCTGTGGTTGGCCATCAGGCCGCCGATGAGGCAGCACAATCGCTCGGTCTGTCCAGACGGCAGGTGTACATCCTGATCCGGCGTGCTCGGCAAGGCACTGGCCTTTTAACGGACCTGGCGCCAGGCCGATCCGGTGGCGGCAAAGGTAAAGGGCGTCTGCCAGAACCGGTCGAACGTATCATTCGAGAGCTGCTGCAAAAGCGGTTCCTGACCAAGCAAAAAAGCAGCTTAGCGTCGATCCACCGCGAAGTCGCACGGGCATGCAAAGCACAAAAGTTGCGGGTGCCGACGCGCAACACTGTGACCCTGCGAATCGCGAGCGTCGATCCAGTGAAAATCGCCCGCAGCCGGGAAGGCCAAGGTGCGTCTCGCGACCTGCAAGGTGCCGGTGGTGCCCCGCCCGCACTTACCGAGCCGCTTGAGCAAGTGCAAATCGACCACACAGTCATCGACCTGATCGTGGTGGACGAGCGCGACCGCCAACCGATTGGCCGTCCCTACCTGACCATCGCCATTGACGTATTTACCCGCTGTGTGCTCGGCATGGTGGTCACGCTGGAAGCCCCCTCAGCCGTCTCGGTCGGCCTGTGTCTCGTTCATATCGCTTGCGATAAACGTCCATGGCTGGAAGGGCTGAATGTGGAAATGGACTGGCCGATGAGCGGCAAGCCCAAGCTGCTTTATCTGGACAATGCGTCCGAGTTTAAGAGCGAGGCCCTGCGCCGCGGCTGCGAGCAGCATGGCATCCAGTTGGACTATCGCCCACCCAATCAGCCGCACTACGGCGGCATTGTGGAACGGATTATCGGCACGGCGATGCAGATGATCCACGACGATCTGCCTGGAACGACCTTCTCCGATCCCAACCAGCGCGGAGAATACGACTCCGAGCACAAAGCTGTCCTGACGCTGCTCGAACTGGAGCGTTGGCTCGCGTTGGCGGTCGGCACCTATCATGGCTCGGTGCATGGCAGTCTGCTCCAACCGCCGGCCGCACGCTGGGCCGAGGCCGTGGCGCGTGTCGGCGCACCGGCCGTCGTTACCCACCGCACCGCATTCCTGGTCGACTTTTTGCCCGTCCTCCGCCGCACGCTGACTCGCACCGGGTTCGTCATCGACCACATTCACTACTATGCTGATGCACTCAAACCGTGGATTGCGCGGCGCGACCGCTTGCCCACCTTCCTGATCCGGCGCGACCCGCGCGACATCAGCCGTATCTGGGTGTTGGAACCGGAGGGGCAGCACTACCTGGAAATCCCCTACCGTACCTTGTCGCACCCGGCTGTCACCCTCTGGGAACAGAG